>CAIMXN010000087.1 GCA_903845455.1 uncultured beta proteobacterium
CCAATTTCATCTAGAAACTCTGGCTCCCTTGGTCAATTCCTTTTGCTATCCAGCGACAAACTCTGTTGGGGTTTGATAATCCAAACTTGAGTGTGGTCTGATCAAATTATAGTGCTTGTATCCTGACTAATAAATTAGACTTGAAATCCTTCATGGGTAAGGATGCTTTCCGACAACTAAGCAATATTATTAACAAGGCGACAATTTTCTTAAGTTAGAGACGTAGACCTTTATCAATATTTAGTGCCGGCCTAAGATGGTTTAAAAACCCTCTAGCATTTATAGATGTGCTAAATTTAAGAAAATTCAAGTTTAATTCTAGGGTAGAAGGCAAATGAATTATCAAAACTGAGAAATACGAATACAATAAAAAAGACTCAACAGTCAACTTGGGAATCTAACCTTAATTAAACACCTCAAAAAAGGACAGAGAAAAAGTTCAAAAGTAACTAAGTTATACTTAAGTACCAGCGAATTTATTGGAACCAGAGCGTAGCGAGGCCATATATTAATTGCAGAACCAAGCTATTTATTATAAATAAATTATTAATTCCCATAAATAATTGCTAATAAAATATGTTTAGACAGGATGCACTTTACTCAAAAATTCTGGAGAATTATTCAGAAGAATTAAAAAATAGAACTATTTTAGAGATAGGATCAAATGATTCAAGTATTTTTGATTATTGCAAACACGATAAACCCAAAGAAGATATTAAGGAATATGAAGTAGATTATCGGCATCTAAAAATAAAAGAAGCGGATATAAACCAATTTATAGAAAAAAATATTTTTTATGATTATGTTATTTGTTATGACACCGCAAAACTAATTGAATTTGATAAGGAGGCAATAGCTAAATGCATTAATATTTCTCGTGAAAAATGTTTTTTTATTACAACTTTAGATAATATAGGTGTCAACGTTGCCGAATCAAAATTTAAGAACAATTTGAAAATTAGTGAAAATGAGAAAAAATATGATTTAGTTAGGGAATTCAATACTAAAAAACTTAACTCGTATGATGTTATTAATCCAATTTTTAAATGTGGATATGAGCAAAATATCACAGTAAATGAGACTGTTGTTCAGCATTTTGGGTCCCTTCTTTTGGATATGTTCCTATCGGATGATAATACTAGTAACTTTCATCAAATAATTAGCCTTAAAAACAATGTTACAAATGTTTTTTCGCCGCACGGAGACTTGCCATTTTCTCTTTTAACCATTGTAAATAAGTCAAAAAGAATTCTTCCTATTGATGATCAACTTAAAAATATTGAAAATAACTTTTCTATTGACTCAAAAATTACAGCATTTTCAGTATTTCACAAATCATTAGGTATTGAAGGTATTTATAAATTCATACAACCTTTTTTTGTAAAAAAAGAAGGTTATTTAAATTTTCTTAAAATAGAAGAACCCCTTAGTTTTTTTGAGAATAATAATGATCGATGTTCTGAATTATCTGCCATACATAATATTTGGAAGAGAAATCTATATTCTGAGATTGTAAGTATTAGTCATTACCGTCGATATTTGTATTTATTCACAGAGGATATACCTGGATATGATAGCCATATTTCTCATAATAACTTAGCTCAGAAGATTGAGAAAATTGAAAATAGTGATCAAATTTACCATCTGCTATCCAAATATGATTTACTAGTCTCTAGACCAGGAAGCACAAATCCAACTAACTACTCGAATGAATTTTATTATTCACTTAATAACTATGCTGAAGATTATTATAAATGTATGGAGATAATGTTGAAAAATCATCCATATTTAGAAGGTGCTTTAGTAGACTCTATGGGCTCCTTCAATTTATATGCATGTAATCTTTTTATTTGTTCAGGCGCCGCCTTTAATACTATTTGTACTATTTGGTTTGATGTTCTTCAAAAATATGCAAATGAAAAAGGCATAATAAGTGGAAGAACTGAATATCAAACGAGAGATATTGCATTTTTAAGCGAAAGAGTATTTGATGTCATCATTAGACATATGAAAGATTTAGGATACAAGGTCGGTGAACTACCGATTTTATTTGTCGATTCCCAATAGAGGTAATTTTCAACTTATATTTAATTATATTTATTTTATTGTTTAGACCTAAGGAAATTGTCTCAAAATAGTCGTTGCAACTGAAAAGTTATCGGCGATTATACGGGCTCTTCCTAGAAAAAAGTTATCAACATAGTAATTATGAATATTTTATCTTTAGGAGATAAAGTGGTACGAGAAAAGATATATAAAGGCGAAGATGTGTATGCAAAATTTAATTTTGATCAAACAAAAGTAGATATGCAAGGTTGGGGTTCAGATCATCTGATCTTGCCATGGACAATAGAACAATTAAAGCCAAATTTAATTATTGAAGTTGGATCATGGAAGGGCCGATCTGCAATTAATATGGCAAAAAAACTAGAATTATTGAGCATTGATGGCGAAATATTGTGCATAGATACTTGGTTAGGCTCACCTGAGCATTGGCTAGCTGAAGATTGGGCATGGGACTCATTGAGGATGTGCAATGGAAGGCCAAATCTATACGATACATTTATGAATAATGTAATAGCTAATCAATGTGAAAAATACATTACGCCATTTTCACTCACTAGTGAAGCAGCATATTTCGTCTTGAAAAAGTTATCAATAAAATCTAGCATGATATACATAGACGCTGGTCATGAATATGAATCAGTAATTAAAGATATAGAAATGTACTGGCACTTACTCGAAGAGGGCGGGGTTATGATATTAGATGATTACATAAGCTGGAGCGGTGTCACAAAAGCAGTAAATGAATTTGCGCTAAAAAATAATATACAGCCCTTTGGCGAATCTGGAAAAGTAGTATTAAATAAAAATTCCAGTCTTAATTATTCAACAAAAATAGTTTTTTAATTTCAATTCGTTTATTAGACCCTATATATTTACGTTACATCTATAGAGATGCCACATTCAAGTTTGGATTACCTAGCCCTGGCATAGATTGATTCAGGGTGATAAAATAAATAAGCAAGGGCTGCAAGAGTTGCCAAATGAAATTGCTATGATTGGGCTACTCAGATCAGGAAGTATTGCCGCCGCCTTTCAAAAATAATGAAGACCATAAAGAGGTAATGCCTGCCTCTAGAGAGATCATTGACTTCCACCCTATCAAATGGTTGATTTTTTCACAGTTTAAAACATTCCAATTGGGGGCATATTTAGCCTGCTCGATTAGTGATGCCTCAAGCTTGATTTCGCTTTGCGATGTCTTTTCAAGTAGCTCAATTATGTCTACGATACTATGGCCTTTGCCTGTACCTATATTGAAGCAATAATATTCATTCGGCAATTGCGCATTAATTATCTGATTTATTGCGATAGTTAAATCATGAATGTGTAGATAGTCTCTAATAGTTTGTGGGTCCATTGTGATTTTAAGGGGCAAACCCGCCTTGATCCTTGATAGCCAAACTCCAATAATTCCTTGGTTTTTATTCACTTCTAGGAATGAGCCGTATACATTAGAGGCCCTCAAAATGACTAATTTATAATGTCCTCTGATTGCCCCCAAACGAAGTAAATGCTCACAAGTTAATTTTTCCAGCCCATATGGTGATATTGGTAAAGTTGCTTGGGATTCATTTATTCCACCTAGGATCGGATTAACATTTCCATAAACGGTTCCGCCACTACTTAAGTAGACTAAAAGTGGACGCTGAGATTTTTTATGTTGTACAAGTTCCAATATTAAGCGCTGGGTAAATGAAATATTATCACCAAAACTTGCTGGAAAAAGCTGATCAGATAATATGGGGTTAGTATCGTGCGCAAGGTGGATGATCACATCAGAAGATTGAACAAAAGAGGCAAGTTGATCTTGCTTAGAATCAATAGATCGTAAGAAATGCTGAAATGGTAATTTTGTATCCTGAGTTGAATAAAGAATGAGATTTATACCTGACCAGTGCTTTGCTAGATAGCGACCAATCATGCCCCCTGCACCAGTAATGCCGACCCTAAGTGATTTCATAACTGATACATTATTTTAAAAAACGATGATTAAAACAAAACGTATTTTCACCTTGTGTAATCAAATCAAATCTATAGTTAGAAATAGACTTATAAAAATTTTGCGAATTATTTTCAAATGGAATCATCCAGTCATGCAATTCAATTATGATGAGGGGGAACTCATTTATCCAATTATTTTCCCCTGAGAAGAGCAAATCTTCCCCGCCTTCTATATCAATTTTGAGGATAAAAGGCTTATCAGTAGGGGATAATTTTTTTAGTATTGAAGGAATAGAGTGTGCCTTAACCTCAATGTCGCCTTGCAAGCCCACTCTATAAGCAATTGGGTCAAAGTTTTCAGTATCCAAATAAGCAATACCATCCTTGTTGCTAAGTGCGCCTTGAACAACTTCTACATCATATTCAGATAGATTTCTTTGTAATAACTGACTATTTTCAATGTCTGGCTCAATGGCAATTGTTTTTAAATTAGAAAATATTTTATTAAAATATAGTGATGCGGCACCAATATTTGCACCCGCATCTATTAGGATAGGCGTGTAATTATGAGTTATTAGATTTTCAAAGTATTGGATTAGGTTTTTATTTTGCGCCATGCGCTCCATAGAAAACATTTTTTGGAGAAAAACCATTGCTATAATGTCATGATCAGACTTAACCCAAGAGCGTCCAAACATCTTAAGAATTTTGCTTTCAAATTCAAATTCATATTGAAGAATCGAGTTTTTAGATGGTTCCATTTTTTATACGTTAAATTGTAAAACTATAAAAAGCAAAGTATTTAATTAAAGTATTCATCAACCTCAGATACAAAATATTGTACTAACTTATGAGATTGGGACGTTGCTAAAAGGAGGGCATCACGTAATAATGGGGCTGTTTTTTTAGCTTTCGAGATATTTTCAAAACCATATGCCACGCCATAACTCATATAGTTTGGGCACCATTCCTCCTCGCTGACTCCATCCAAAGGGATAACGACTGAATTGCATCCACACAATACGGCTAAATTTGAATAAAGCGTAGCCGGATCATAGCTAATAAAAGTCTCCACTGTCCTAAAAATATCAGCAATTTCTGAATTACTTTTCCCATCTATTAAGATTGAGTTTTCAAGATTGTGCACTAATACTCTATCTCGACCTTTTCTTAATAAGTAAGCTGTGCCACTCCGTTTTTGCGAAATATCGGGCTCATAAAATAAATCTAAAGGTATATCTAAAATCATCAACATAAGATCCGATGTTTTAGACCCCGGAAATTGAAAATCGTTAAAAGCCTTTGAATACAGGAAATAAAGCTCATTTGAGGAATAATAAATCCGACTATTAAAAAATCCTGGATTATGCAAAAACCAACGCACAACATTTTTTGCTCTAAGAGGATTTCCAAAAGTAATTTCTGGATAAATAATAACCCATTCTTCACCAAAAGAATCTGACTTACTCGGCTTAAAGACTGGGGTGAGGAAATTTGGGTTTACCCAATATATATATGGTAATTCAGTTGGGCTTACTTGTTTATCAATAGAAAGTGTTTTATTGATCAGAAAAGTATTATTTAATTCATTAATGTAATTTTCAATTTCATCCAAATTATATGGATGCAATTCATAGCTGACATAAAGGGGGTATAAATAAGCTTCATAGCCAGCCCGATTTAGCAAATCGCATAACTTATGCAGAGCAATAGCACCACCTACATTTTTTGCATAGGAAGGTGCAAAAATAATAAACTTTTTTTTCTGCAATTCGTTTCTATCTCTCCATTAATTTTTAAAATATAAATAGCTTTTATAGAAAAGCGATTAATTATAAAGCCTTACAAGAGAACACTATTTTGTATAGGCTATTGAAAAGTCAGTATATATCCTGGGTAAGCTATGAAGAAAACAAGCCATAAATTGAATAATTAAGATGAGGATAAGCTTTTTAATCGTGGATCAAAGCAAAAACTGTTTTCACCACGATGAATTAGTTCGTAGCCACTTTGAGCAAGAGTATCCAGAAAGCCTCGACTTGAATTTTGGAAAGGTAGCATCCAATCGTGTAGCTCTACTATCACCGTAGGAAATAATTTAAACCAACCGGTATTGCGTGAAAAGAGCTCTTTCTCCCCACCTTCAATATCAATCTTGCACAAAAATGGAACTAGACCAGATGAGGTAGCCACATTGATTAATTTTGTCATATCAATGACAGGAACTTCAATGCCATCTGAGTCTGCACCTACTCTAAATCCCCAGTCACTCAGGCCAGGATCGCTCAAGTTAGACATCCCCTCTGAGGACCCAATGGCAGCTTCAAAATAATCAATTGATAGACCAACCGTATTCATTTTTAGCATTGAAAAATTTGCATTATTAGGCTCAATTGCATAAATTTTTGCTTTGGGATATCGACAAGCAAAATAAAGTGCACTCATGCCAATATTTGCCCCCAAATCTACTATTAAAGGAGTAACTCCTTTGGATATAAGGGACTTGTAGTATTGATCTAAGCTTAGACCCTGAGCCCAAAAGTCTACTTTGTAGTCCTCATTGGTGATCACTTGCTGATAGGCTCCAGAATCACCAACGGATTCTGACCGTAAAAAAACTTGACGCTGATGGCCAAACAAATCAATCATCACGCTAGATAGGTTCATAAGCTTAACGCCCTTTCAGTAGGTGATCTACTGTTTCCCCGGATACGATCTGCTTGACATAATTGGCAAATATTGAGCCATCTCCAATAAAAAAATCTAGGTATCTTTTGTTCTGAATTAAATCCTCCCTAATGGCAATCCGCTCTGAATCATCATCAATTAATCGACATACAGTAGCCTCGTACTGTTCTTCATTATTAGCAATGAGCCATTCAGGCATGCCCATGCGACGCATCATACCCGCATCGATTGCTTCATGGACTTGGGGTCCTTGCATGCATACACCTATGACCCCCAAGGTTGCACAATCGATTAAACCATTCATATTCCCATAAGGAAAGGGGCTAAGAGCGATATCCATCAAAGCCAATTTATCTAGGTAGGCCTGAAATGGGAGGTCAATATGAATGACCGCATTGGGTAAGTAACGCAGTATCAATTGCTTATAATAGGCATTAGTAAGTTCCCCAGCTTGTGTGACTAGAAGAAATGTGAAAGCTATAGATTTTCGATTTGGCTGACTTCGGTATTTTTGATCTAAGCTCTGACACAGTAGAAGTAGGTGCGAATTTAGCTTCATCATTGTTGCGCAGCATACAATTTGAATTATTTCTTGTTTTAACGCAGAAGATTTAGAAAATTTACGCGGGAGGTATTGAAGTCCACTGGGGGGCAAGAAGGGCATAGACCCTGTTGGTAGGCAAATGAGTTTTTCAGAATAAGTATCTGCAGCACCAGCAATATCTTCTTCAATGAGAAAGTAGTCTATTTCGGTGGCAAAACTACTCGCCCCATGTCCAACAGCCGTAAATTGCACTGGTGCCAAGCGAATATTTGAATAATAAATAGTCCATGGCGTCATGCCAATGGAAGGATAGTAGACTGCCACAGGCCTATATTGATCTGCTATACCAAATACTTCGTCTAAACAATAATTTACACCCGTGCCAGATAAGGTAATTTGAATATCAAAAAAATCTTTTGGAAGCTCCCCTACGTATTTCCCAGGCATGGCAACAGCAACCAAGGTGAAGTCTTCTTTGCAGGCTTGCAGACTACGTCCTAAAACCCTATATATAGAGTGGACCGGGTGAAAATATTCAAGGATAACCAGTAGTACAGGTTTTTTATGCTCAGTAATTTTAGATATTTTATTCTCTAAATTTGGTGACGATGGTAGTGATGTGGAGTTAAGAGCCTCAAGGTTATAGATGGGTAAACTCTTCTTAATAATGTGGTTAATGCGCTGTTTTAGTTCATGTTTTCGTTGAGAAAAGCCATAACTCGAATGCATGAAAATTCCGTGTATGAGGCCAAAGGGTAATTGCACGGTAGTGTTTTGATCTAAAAAATCATTCAATTCACCGTAGGCCCACTCTCGGTTGGCGCATGACTGCTCCGAGCCAGTGCAGGCCCAAATTAGCATGAGGCAGGTAGCTAAATATAAATCCAAACTTTCCTTTCTAACAGTTTGCAAGCGCTCGGTAAACTTTGATTCCGTAGAGAACAGAAGAAATGCTTTTAAAATATTTGAGCCTTGGATAATTCCATGCTCATCGGGCTCAAGTAAATGTTGAATAAGATAATCACTACTAATAAACGGGGTTAGTGCAAAAATTCTCGATAAGGTTGACTGACATACCATTAATGTTTCAAGATTGGGTACTCTAGCCTCAAAATCCGCGTGGGCTACGACTTGGCCAATTACAGAACAAAGGCGAGTTAAAAGCTCAGAGAGATTACCGCTGTCTCCCACAGAACAAAGGAGCTGTAGAATTGATTTCCCACCACCATCCCTTACCAGCAGATCAAGAATGCCCTGAACATAATTTCCAGCTTCTAGATAGCCACCCTTAAAAACAAGCTGTTCAATTTTTTCAAGTTCAATAGAATCTAAAGGGGAATTATTCATGTCGGACTAACTATAAATTGAATTAAATTAAAAATCCTTCGTTAACAGAAAAATTCTGTAGCAGCCAAATCCACCTGGTTGCAAATGAGCAGAACGAGGAATCAGAAAATCCTAACAATTCAAGCTCTATTTATAAAACTTATCGAAGTATGCGTTATGATTTTGTTTATAGCGATCAATTTTTGTGCAAAAAAGATAAAAAATCACCTTAAGCATATATCATAGGCGTTAGCCTTGAAACTGTGATTGGGTAGTATTGGATTGACTATTTCTTGAAATGTCACTGCATTTACTTTGCTTTCTTTTTTCTCATAGTAAAATTTTGTGTCTGTCAGCCTATTGCATATTTATCCTGTCTTCTTGATAGTTAGCTAAATTTAAAAATAAATAGATATGAAAACACTAGAGCATATAAAAAATAGGGTAGCATCCAAAAAAGTGAAATTATGAAAAAACTACTACATGTTGGCTGCAGCACCTTAACCAAGAAAGATACAATACCCTACTTTTTTTCTGACGATTGGCAGGAAATTCGCTTTGATATTGATAAAGCAGTAAATCCTGATATTGTCGGTACTCTAACTGATATGAGCGCTTTAGATTCAGAAAGTGTAGATGCTATTTATTCTTCTCATAACTTAGAGCATTTATATGATCATGAGGTTGATTTAGCCCTTTTAGAATTTCGACGTGTACTAAAGGAGGACGGTTTTTTGGTGATTACTTGTCCCGATCTGCACAGTATCTCTAGGCTGATTGTTGACGGAAAACTGCGAGAACCTGCGTACATTAGCCCTTCTGGTTTGGCAGTTTCCCCGCATGATATGCTCTATGGGTGGGGAAGCTCTTTAAAAGAGGGTAATTTTTTTATGGCCCACAGATCTGGTTTTGATAGCCCTTCTATGCATTACAAGTTGATGAAGGCAAAATATCACGACTGGGCTACATTTGTTTCTGAGCCTAATTTTGCTTTATGGGTAGTGGCTCGAAAAGAAACAAGCAGTAAGGTCGATATTGAAAATTTTTCCCTCTTAGTTCTTAATGGCTGCGCATAATAAATAGTTAGTGATATGGAAAAAAAATTAGAGGCAAATGAGCTTGTTCAGGCTGGTCTTGCCCAACATAAAAGCGGCCAATTAGAGGCTGCGCTTTTATTCTATGCAAAAGCGCTCTTAATTGATCCAGGGCAACCAGACGCTAACAATCTTTCTGCAGATATCTATTTTCAATTTGGAAATAATTTAAAAGCGCTTTATTACGCAAATCAAGCTATAGCTCTTAATAGAAATGATCAGTTTCTTAATACCCGCGGCCGAATATTTATTTCTATGGGGAAGTTAGATGAGGCTCTTTCGGATCTTAAAGCAGCCATCAAGCTCAATTCCAATAGAGACGTTCAAAATAATTTAAGTGTGGTCTATCGTCAGAAAAAAGAGTTCAAAAAAGCAGCTGACCACGCAAAACTTGCGCTTGCAGTAGACCCGCAATTCTTGGAGGCCTGGGTAAATCTTGCTGCTATTAAACAAGATGCTGGGGATTATGGGGCCGCTTTAGAGGCCTTGAACTCTGCGCTCTCTATAGACGATAAAAACTTACTGGCTTTAGCAAGTATCACCAAGCTTTGTTATCAAATGGGCAATTTGACTGACGTCCTTGATTTTGGTTTTAAGGCGGTGACTAATGGTAGTCAAGATCTGGAAATTTATTTTTCATTAGCGCATGCGTTTATTCAACTTAATCGCTTCCCTGAAGCTGCGGATATTTTATTACAGGGGTTTAGTCTCATTAACCCCGCACTATATAAATCGCTTGGTGCATTGCTAGCACAGGATGTTTTTTTTAAGGTTTTATACGATTGCTGTCAATATTTCGCTAAGGTTGTTGGAAATCCACAAGCTGCTATGCGTATTTATGATCAATCTATTATGTATGCCCCTGATTTAGCTCATGCGCTCTGGGTGAACAAGGGATCAATTTGTTTTGAGCAGCATCAAATTGATGACGCAATGCATTGCAATGAAGAGGCGATGAAGTGCAACCCCAACCAAATCTGGGCAATTAACAATCTTGGGGTTTGTTATCTTGTAAAACAAGATTCTAAAAATGCTATTGAGCAGTTTGAACATGCTTTATCTATTGATCCTCATTTTTCCACTTCACTAGGTTGGTTATTGAAAGAAAAATCGTTTATCTGCGATTGGTCTAATTATGGTGAGCTTAGAGATAAAGTGAGTGCTTTACAGGGTACAGATAACACAACAGCAATTGCGCCATTTACCTCTTTATCGGTTTATAACGATCCTGCAGAGCTCCTATATTGGGCTCGCTTAGCTGCTAATGAGTTATTTAATTCATTTACTTCTTTGGCCCCAATAAAGCAGGCGTCTTCTAAACCACTGAGTAAGAAAAAAATACGGATCGGCTACTATTCTTTTGATTTTAGAAATCATCCAGTGGCTCATCTTACAGCAAGACTCTTTGAAGTCCATGACCATAATGAGTTTGAGATTTATGCCTACTCATATGGTCCCGATGATGGTTCTGCTGTCCGAGAACGAATTAAAGCGAATGTTAAAGAGTTTGTAGATTTGAAAGATATGTCGGTTATTGATACTGCTCGGAGAATTGCGCAAGATGAGATTGATTTCTTAATTGATTTGACGGGTAATACTTTGCATACTCGCTCTCAAGTTTTTGCATTAAGGCCTGCCCGTTTCCATGCTCACTGGCTCGGTTTTGTTGGAACCATGGGGTCTAACTTCTATGACTTTATTCTTGCCGATGATATTGTGGCACCCCCAGCAGATGATGAATTTTTTGCAGAAAAAGTTCTGCGACTACCCTTAGGTATGCACGTGATCGACGATACTCGTGTTATTGACTCTAGTAATCAAACGCGGGCTAGAAATAATCTTCCAGCATCTGGAATAGTGTTTGGTTGCTTTAGTCAAACTTTTAAAATTCAACCAGAAATTTTTTCTAGTTGGATGAGTATTCTATTAGCCGTACCCAATAGTGTGCTGTGGCTAGCAAGTGGACCCAAAGGAGCCATTGAAAATTTGAAGCTATCGGCCCAAAAGCAGCATGTTGATCCCGATAGGATCATTATTGCTGAACGGTGTGAGATGGATGAATACTTAAGTCGCTTTTCACAGATGGATCTTTATTTGGATACCTTTCCCTATACCTCTGGAACGGTCGCTAGTGATGCCTTATTTGCAGGTTGCCCATTACTAACGTTATCAGGGAAAACCATGGTTTCAAGAATGTCCGCTAGCATAGTTACTCATGCGGGTTTACCCGAACTCATCGCCCATAATCCCTCTGAGTATATAGAAAAAGCCATTGAAATTGCCCAAAATCCAGTTAAAAGACGGATGTATTCAGAGGGCTTATTACAACGAAAAGTTGATAAAAATCTATTTAATACCCATAAATATGTAAAATCGCTTGAAAATGAAATAAAGTTCGTGTGTAATCAAAGTGAAATAGAACTGAAGTAATCTAATAATTAGAAGCAACGTAGAATACAAAGAACCTAGAAAAGTAAGGCCAGGTGTTTTATTTTGTAAAAAAATTAAAGAGTAAATATAAAAATAAACTAAGGCAAGACAGATGACAAAACTTAAAATTACCAATAGCTCACTAAGCAAAGCAGGCCAAAAGAGGGCTAGTAAGCTACTGTCTTGGATGCTGGTTGCAAGTGGTGTGGCACTGACCCTTCCATTCTCCGATGTATTTGCTGCGGTGGGTGTTAGCTCTGGTGGTGTCGCTCTCCAAACAGTTGCGAATTTAGCGGCGGGATCTGATCTGTTAGTCCCTGGTAATTTAGTAGTAGGCGGTAGTACTACTTTAAGCGATACGACTACAGGAACATTAAGTTCGGGTAATGCGACTACTGGTACCTTAAGTGCATCTGACACAACAACAGGAACTTTAAGTTCTGGTAATGCAACAACCGGTACCTTAAGTGCATCTGACACAACAACAGGAACTTTAAG
>CAIMXN010000088.1 GCA_903845455.1 uncultured beta proteobacterium
GTTAATCATGCGCTTGGCTAGCAAGCCGTAGGTTTCTTGCGCAGCATAATCCGACTCTTCCGACTGATACAAAAATACTAAATCTAGATCGGATGCATAGCCCAACTCTTTTCCGCCCAACTTTCCATAAGAAATCACTGCAAATGGAACATCACTGGAGGGATCCTGAGTTTCTGGTAAATCAAATTTCTTGGCAACTGACGGCCACACCCTCTCAAAGGTCGTTTGCAAGATTAAATCCGCTAAGGCGGATAGATGATCACTCACTTTTTCAACGGGAAGGGCTTGGTCAACCCCAATACCAAGATCAGCCAATAAAGTGATAAAGGTTTCAGTGTGCTGGGTAACACGCAAGATATCCATAGCCTGCTCTGAGCTATCACCATCACCCATCACATCATCTAAGCGCATATTTAAGGTTGTTTTAACCTCGCGCCAATAATCCTCTGGGTTTTCTATTAGGAGGGCCTCGGCACGTGGATGAAGTAAATGATCCAAGAGATGTGGATGCCTAGTTAAATACTGCGCACCCCACTGTGACGCCTTCAGTAAAGCCAGTACATTGGATAGTGCCTTTGGATACTCTGACAAGATTGAGAGATAGGCACTCCTTCTAGCAATCGCTTCCAATAAATCAAAAAAGCGTAGCAAGGTGTTATCTGCAGTGGTCTGATGAGTAGTATCGACCTGTAAACTCTCCGCTGCTTTGCGGATAAGATTATGAAAAATTAAACGGCTTTTATCTGGTAACTGCCTTTCTTTTGGACTTCCATTCCAACTCTGCCAACGTAATATTGATTCTGGAAAATAAATCACATCTGGCTCCCAATCAATCGACAAAGGCGCCTGATCCAAGCGCTCACTGTCTTTCAGAACAAAAGCCTTTTCAAAAAGCTGGGCAACGGTATTTTGATGACCCTCTAACTCAGCAAGAAATTGTGCGGTGTTCGCTATAACATTAGAACCGGCCATGCTCTGAGCAAGACGTTTACGGGCAGCTTCATCATCCGGTAAATAATGGGTTTGCTGATCCTCCCAAATTTGAATGCGATGCTCTAGACGCCTCAGAAATATATATGCATCTTTTAAGGCCCGAACCTCGCCAGCAGGCAAGATCCCATTTTTCTGAATCAAACTCAATATTTCTAAGGTGGGTCGAGTACGAAAACGCGGATCGGTACCTCCTCGCATGAGTTGAAACATTTGCGCCAAAAATTCAATTTCCCGAATGCCACCACGGCCCAATTTAATATCACGGGAACGTCCATGGTGGCCAGAGGAGCGCTTCTCAGCCTCATGCTGAATCTGTGCGTGCAAATCACGAATAGCCGCAATCACACCATAATCCAAATGGCGACGGTAAACAAATGGGCGAATCATGTGATCTAGCTCTTTTTCACAATTTGCAAAAAAGGGTGAATCGGACATCGGCGCAATCAATCTACCCTTGATCCATGCATACCGCTCCCACTCACGACCCTGTACCAGAAGATATTCTTCCAACATGTCTAGGCTACACACTAGAGGGCCAGAATCGCCATTGGGCCGTAAACGCATATCTACTCGAAACACAAATCCATTGGCATCATGCTCAGATAACAACTTGATGAGGCGCTTACCCATTCGCGTAAACCACTCATAATGAGAAAGACTTTTAGGGCCACCCTGCGTCTCCCCCTCCTGCTCATAAAGAAATATCAAATCAATATCTGAAGAAAGATTGAGTTCGCGGCCTCCTAGCTTGCCCATACCAACCACCATCAAAGGCATTTCGGCATTACTGGAAGTGCTCCAAGGCGCCCCAAAGCGCCTTTGAAGATCCTCGCGAATATAAGCAATTGCCAGCGAAACCGCTAACTCAGCAAATGTACTCAGACTATGTGTTACTTCATCAAGATCCGCCAAGCCATTGAGATCGCGAAACCCCAAACACAACATTAAACGCTGGCGAGCCAGCCGTAGATCCGCCATAAATTGAGTCTCATCTTGATCCTCATGGGTAATAGCAAGCTCACATGGGCTCAAGAGATTACAGATAAACGCTAAATCAATTTTTTGAGGGGTCTGGCTACGTAATTCAACCTCCCAGTCTGGCCGTGCATTTAGCCAACGCTGGGCATAAGTGGAGTGCCCTTTTAAAAAGTCCATTTGCGTGGAAAAATTCGTCATACCACCATCTTAATCCGAGCTCTAGAGGACTCTTGGCGATCCCCTTGAGGGTGACGGATAATAGAGCCTATGCTTCGCAACCTCATCTCGCCTCGCCTTCTGAGCATGCTTCAAAAACGTCCTCCAGGTGGAAGTGGGCGGTGGGGTAAGCGCGCACTCATTCTAGCCAGTCTCATTTTGACTGTGTTTGTCCTTGGGCATCTTGGGGTGCGATTCTTACTTTGGCCTCAAATTGAGAAGTCAAAACCCGCCTTAGAGAAGCTCATTAGCGCCCGAATTGGTACAAATGTCTCGATGGATGATGTCCAAGTTTCATGGACTGGAATTAGGCCAAGCTTCGAAATCACGGGATTGCGTTTTAATAGCCCCTCAAAAGCCACGCCACTTTTAGAAATTCAAAAAATTAGCGGGGAATTAAGTTGGATTTCTTTCTATCACCTCGAGCCCTACTTTCATGAACTTCATTTTGATAGGGCTCAAATTTATGCCCAAAGAAATGCCAAAGGCATAGTCTCTATTGCAGGTATTCCGATTAGTGCAAAATCAGATAATTTTTCAGCTGAGAACTGGTTATTTGCACAAAATACCATCAAAGTAAGCAATGCAAAATTCTTTTGGGAAGATCTTCAAAACAAGCAATTAAATGCCTCAGTGGAGATTCAAGAATTTAATCTGAGCAATGGTCTGCGCAACCATCGCAGTGCTTTAATCGCAAGTACACCTTGGCACAAAGGCCAAATTCAAATCAATGCTGACTTTACACATCGTCTTGGTGGCCAAGCTGGAAATTGGCAGGATTGGATCGGTGAATTTTCCTGGGATTTCACTAGTCTGAACCTCAATCAACTTACAAAAGATTTTAAAGTACCCCTCTACGCCTTAGAAGGTAGCGTCAGCTCAACAGGAAAAATGAATCTTGACCGCGGTAAACCTGATGGTGGAGCCCTCAATATTGCAGCCGATAAACTAAAAATTCAATTGGCTAAAGATGAAGATGCGATTGAATTTGGCAGACTTGAGACTGATCTCATTCAAACAACAGATAAAAAAATGCTTTCTGTGAGCACTAAGTCACTTGCATGGCGAGACATGGATAGCCCGAGTTCCTCACCACTTGAGCACCTAAGTCCCATGACCTTCCGGTGGAAACCGCCTGAAGATAATGGTGAAATCAAAGAATTTGGCTTTTCTTCTCCCCAAATTTTGGTTGAAGATATAGTCCTCTTTGCACTCAATCTTCCACTACCTAAAAAAGTGAAGCAATGGATTAAGGCCTCACAAGCTGATGGTGAATTACAAAACTTAGAAATCCATTGGGCAGAAAGTCGATCTGCGCTAGCTGCCTTACGCATACCCGGAACTTGGTTTAATCCTGATAAATTAGATTTCACTATCAGCGCCAAACTGATTAATTTAAGTTTTGTTGGCATCAATAAATCTATCCCGAGTGTTTCTCATTTATCTGGAAACCTGACAAGCGACCAAAAACAAGGCAGTCTCAATCTCGCATCCACCAATCTAAAAATTGAAATGCATGACTTTCTCATGGAGCCTACGATCAAACTGGATAAGGCCAGTGGGCAGATTAGCTGGGCGCAATACAAAGGCGGCTGGATTATTAATGCTAAACAAGTAGCGCTTAGCAATTCTGAGCTGAATGCTACTCTCAATAGTAATTACATCCTAGGTGGTCCGAAGCAAGCTGATCAAATGACGCTTGATATGAGCTTTGCACAAGCAAAACTCATGAGCGCATATCGTTACCTTCCAGTTGGCATGGATGGCGATACCAAGCAATATCTTAGTAAAGCATTTGATGCAGGCCTCATTCGTAACGGTAGCCTCCATATCAAAGGTGACCCCAATCAAATCCCCTTCCCCAAGGGGCAGGTTGGCGAGTTCTCACTGAACCTACCCATTACTGATGTTACCTTCAAACCCCTGCCTCTCCTGCCTAAATCACAAGGGGAATGGTCGGCTTTCACCAATCTCAATGGTGAAGTCAAGATGACACAGTCCGCATTAAGTGTGGACATTAGTAAAGCGAATTATCAAAGTGTTGTCCTGAGCAATATTCATGCAGAAATTCCCAGTGTCAGTGCCAAGCAATTAATGCTCTCTGTCGATGGAAGCGCTCAAGGAGAAGCGCAACAAATGCTTCAGTATCTCTTTGCGTCTCCAATTGGAAAAAGCCAAGAGAGCCTAGAAAAAAATCTGAAGATTTCAGGTTCGACAACTTTAAGTCTAGGTTTAAAAATTCCCTTATCCGGTAAAGCGGATCCTCGCATTGATGCAAAGTTAGATATCCCAGGCAATCGTGCTCAGTGGGGTAGCTTTCCACCACTAGAGAATCTTAAAGGCAAGATTCGGATTACCGAAATCAATCCTGAATTTGAAAATGTCACTGCGAACTTCTTGGGTGGTGATATCAAAATTACTAGTACACCCTCTTCGACCAATAACACTAGCTTTAGCATTAATGGAAATATCGATAGTAATTTTATTAAGCAATATTTTTCCAAAGACTTAAATCCTCAAGCCAGAGCTATTCTGAATGGTATGAATGGCTCAGCAAAATATGAGGGCTCACTTGATTTCAATAAAGTAGGCAGTGAAACCAAGCTTAAATTAGATTTAAGAAATTGGGCTAGTCTTGCTCCATCCCCAGCAAACAAAGTATTAGGTACTCCGATGCTAGGCCAAATTAATCTCAAGACCTATACCAATAGCAAAGTAAATGATTCACGCTTCACTTGGCTTACAACACTTGGCGAACAAATCACCCTGCAGGGCAGTCTCGGTCTGGATAATGAACTTCGTTATGCCTTAGGCATCGGAGGTCCTGCTAATCTGCCTCAACAAGGCTTTGCATTCAACTTACAAACAGGTGAGCTCAATATAGATGCATGGCAAGCGTTTTTAAATACTGGGCAGCAAAACAAGGTGAGCAAGCAGAATATTACTAGCGCTGGCAATATTCAAGTAAATGCACAAATCAAAAAACTGATTCTGCTAGATCGTCCATGGACTGATGTTGGCTTAATCGCGAATAACAAAAATGATGTCTGGCAACTGCGCCTCAATTCCCCACAAGTTGCTGGGCAACTTGCGTGGCAAGAAGAGAATGCAAGTAATCCGAGTGGCTTAATTTCTGGGCACTTAAGCCGCTTAAAAATTCCAGAGATACCCCCTAGTACAAACTCTTTATCAGAGCCCACCATCAAAAATCAAAGCCCTCTTTCACAACAGAGCAAGATTAAAGAGAAACTGAGTCCTGACTCTATACCCAGTTTAAATATCACTATCGATGATTTTTCTTGGCCGAAAGTGCAACTAGGGTCGCTCAAGATTAAGTCCCGCACCAGCAAAAATCTCTTAAACATCGAATCTGTTCAGATATCCAACCTGCA
>CAIMXN010000089.1 GCA_903845455.1 uncultured beta proteobacterium
CAATGCCAGCAATGGTTAAGTCAATACGCCCCGCAATTAAAGCGTCAAGCTGTCAGTAGCAATGCTGAGGCTGCGCGCATGGCAGCAGACGATTCTAGTTTGGCTGCTATTGCTGGTGATCCTGCTCAAGTAGCTTATGGCTTGCAGGCGAGTTCTCTGCAAATTCAGGATGATCCACATAATCGTACGCGCTTTGTTGTAATTGGTCAGTATCTCTGTCAGCCAACAGGGCATGATCAAACCTCTTTGGTACTATCGGTTGATAACCAGCCTGGCGCGGTACATCGTTTATTAGCGCCTTTGGCAAAGCATGCTGTTTCTATGAACCGCTTTGAATCTCGCCCCGCTCGCAAGGGCACATGGGAATATCATTTTTATATTGATATTGCTGGACATGCTGATGATGCAAAGGTGGTCAAGGCTTTAGAGGAGCTACAAACTATCGCTGCTTTTTATAAGAAATTAGGTTCTTACCCCCTCTCAGCGGCTTAATGAATTTATAACGTACGTTATTGGTGATGACTTCAAAAATTGGTTTAAAACATGTTCACGCAATTGCACCGTATGTCGGTGGTCGCCCCATTAGTGAGGTGGCACGTGAGTATGGTTTGGACGAAAGCAAAATTGTCAAGTTAGCGTCCAACGAAAATCCTTTGGGCATGCCAAAGTCAGCGCAAGATGCCATGCTTGCGGCGGCTAGTGATTTAGGTCGTTACCCAGACTCCAATGGCTTTGAACTGAAAAAAGTATTGTCTGCGCGCCTAGAGGTTCCAGCCGATTGGCTTACCTTGGGCAACGGCAGCAACGACATTTTGGAATTAGCAGCTCGTGCAGTTGCACAACTTGGTGATGAGATTATTTTTTCGCGTCACGCGTTTGCTGTTTACCCATTAGCCTCACAGGCGGTTGGTGCGCGCGCTATAGAGGTAGCGCCTACTGCAAGCTATGGCCACGATTTACCAGCAATGCTTAAAGCCATTCAAGCTTCAGGTGATAAAGCCAAGCTGGTTTTTGTAGCCAATCCAAATAATCCAACAGGAAGTTATTTACAGCCTGCTGCGATTGAAGCTTTCTTGCAAGCTGTGCCAGCCAATGTGGTGGTCGTTCTAGATGAGGCCTACAACGAGTACCTAGCTCCCGAACAACGCTACGATGCTATTGCATGGGTGAAACGTTTTCCCAATATGATTTTGTCGCGTAGCTTTTCTAAGGCCTATGGTTTGGCGGGCCTGCGGATTGGCTACGGCTTAGCCCAGCCCGCTCTAACAGATTTGCTCAATCGCATTCGTCAACCCTTTAATGTCAATAGTCTTGCTCAAGCTGCTGCAATCGCTGCGTTTCAAGATAGCGCCTTTTTGCAAAAAGGCTATGAAGTTAATCATGATGGTTATATTCAACTGACCAAGGCATTCAATGAGATGGGGCTAATCTTCCTTCCTTCTGCCGGTAATTTTGTGCTGGTAAAGGTGGGTGATGATGATCAAGCTGGCGCACGCGTTAATTTAGCCTTACTCAAACGCGGCATTATTGTGCGACCAGTTGGTAATTATGGCTTGCCACAGTGGTTGCGAATTTCTATTGGCTTGCCGGAAGAAAATACCGCCTTCATCAATGCCTTCCGTGATATTTTGGCTCAATCATGAAGACAACTAAATCTCTGTTTGGTACGGTCAGTATTATTGGCGTTGGACTGATTGGTGCTTCACTGGGCTTGGCTTTAAAGCAAGCGGGCATAGTTCAAAAAGTTTTAGGTGTTGGGCGTAGTAAAGAGAATTTAGATCAAGCGCAAAAGATGGGCGCGATTGATGGCGTAGTAGATTTAGTTGAGGCTACCAAACAATCTGATCTGATTGTTCTGTGTGTACCAGTTGCCCAAATGCGCGCTACTTTTGAGGTGATGGAGCCACACCTTCAAGCCAAGACCTTATTGACCGATGCTGGCAGCATTAAGGGTGATATTATTTTGGCGGCGAAAGAAGTCTTAGGTAAAAAAGCATGTCAGTTTGTGCCGGCCCATCCTATTGCTGGTGGTGCACAGCATGGCGCTAGCGCAGCTAAGATAGATTTATTTCAGGGTAAGCAAACCATTATTTGTCCTATACAAGAGAACTCTCCAGAAGACATTGCCTTGATTATAGGTTTTTGGGAGTCAGTGGGCTCAGTAGTGAAACAGATTTCTAGTGTGCAGCACGATACTCTCTATGCGGCAGTTTCCCATTTGCCACATATCTTGTCATATGCTCTGATGGCTAGTGTGGTTAATTCAGAAGATGCAGACCAAAAACTCAGTCATGTGGGCGCAGGATTTAAAGATTTCACACGTATTGCGGCATCAAGTCCAGAGATGTGGCGCGATATTTGTTTGGGCAATCGCACAGCCATTCTGAAAGAGTTAGATCAGTACTTGGCCATTGTGAACCATATGCGTAAATTGATTGCAGAGAACGATGGCGCTGGTTTAGAGAAGTTATTTAATAAGGCCAGCAAAGCGCGTCAAGATTTGGATGGGCTTTGATGAGCGCTTTACCTAACATTGAGATTGGTCCATTTACTCGAGCTCAAGGCTCGATTGTTTTGCCTGGATCTAAAAGTATTTCGAATCGCGTTTTACTCTTGGCTGCACTTGCAGCGGGTGAAACCACTCTGTCCAACGTGTTAGATGCAGACGATACACAGGTTATGCGCAATGCTTTACGTACTTTGGGTTTATCTATCCTTGACCAGCCTAATCATGTTTGTGTAGTCGGTGGTTGTAGCGGTCAGTTTCCAGTGCGCAATGCTGATCTCTTTATGGGTAATGCGGGCACTGCGATTCGACCTTTGACGGCGGCACTCGCAATGCAGGGCGGTAACTATCGCTTATCAGGAGTAGCTCGTATGCATGAGCGCCCTATCCGCGATCTGGTAGATGGTTTGCGTCAGGTTGGTGCTGATATTGACTATGAACAGGAAGAGGGTTACCCACCCATCAAGATTTCTGCGGCAGAGATTCAGATTAAAGAAGTTGTGAAAGTACGCGGGGACGTTTCTAGTCAATTCCTGACAGCTTTATTAATGGCCTTACCTTTGCTAGCTAAGGAGCCAGTACGAATTGAAGTGATTGGTGAATTGATTTCTCGCCCTTATATTGAAATCACATTGAAATTAATGGCACGTTTTGGTGTCCATGTTACTTATCCCGATACACAGTCTTTTGTGATTCCGGCTAAAAGTTCCGGCGCTGTTTATCAAAGTCCAGGTCAGCTATTAGTTGAGGGTGATGCCTCTTCTGCTTCTTACTTCTTGGCGCTTGGCGCCATTGGAGGCGGACCAGTTCGCGTTCTTGGAGTTGGTAAAGATAGCATTCAAGGCGATGTCGCATTTGTGGATGCACTGGCGTTAATGGGCGCCAATATTAGCGCTGGTGATGGTTGGATTGAAGTGAGTGGTGTTAAAAATCCTAGCGGCAAACTCAATGGCATCACGCTTGACTGCACAGAGATTCCAGATGCGGCGATGACTTTGGCAGTGCTTGCTTTATTCGCCGATGGTGATACCCGTTTGAATGGTATTGCCAGTTGGCGCGTGAAAGAAACTGATCGTATTGCAGCCATGGCCAAAGAGTTAATGAAAGTAGGCGCCATAGTTGAAGAGGGCGCCGATTACCTGGTTGTTCGTGCGCCTGCAACATTCACAGACTGGCGCTCACCATCCACAGGAATCGATACTTACGATGACCATCGCATGGCGATGTGTTTTTCTTTGGCTGCTTTTGGCCCAAACGCGCTGACGATCAACGATCCAAACTGCGTTGCTAAAACTTTTCCAACTTACTTTGCAGAGTTTGCAAAGATTGTTACTTAATACCCACTTTTTAATTTAATGACATTACCTCCAGTTATTGCGATAGATGGGCCAACCGCCTCTGGAAAAGGGACAGTTGCCTCTTTGGTGGCCGATAAATTGGGTTTTCATTATCTAGATAGCGGGGCACTTTATCGATTGGTCGCGCTAGCCAGCGAAACACAGGGGATAAATGTTAAAAATGCCCCAGAATTGGGTGTTTTGGCTGAAAAATTGACCATTTCTTTCGAAAAAGGCCGTATTTTCCTCGATGGTGAGGATGTCTCTGAAGCTATTCGCACCGAGGCTATTGGTTTAAGGGCTTCAGCTTTAGCGACTTATCCTGAGGTAAGGCGCGCTTTAGCGGGTCTCCAGCATAGCTTTCGGAATGCTCCTGGCTTAGTGGCAGATGGCAGGGATATGGCTAGCGTGATATTTCCAGACGCTATTTTGAAGGTTTTTCTAACAGCGACAACCCAAGCTAGGGCTGAACGTCGATATAAGCAATTGATAGCTAAGGGAATTTCTGTTAAACTAGCAGATCTGTTGCAAGATTTGCAAGAGCGCGATGCCCGCGATAGTAGTCGAGGTGTCGCCCCCTTGTTGATTGCAGAAGGTGCTCAAGTGCTTGAAACATCAGATTTATCGATAGATCAAGCAGTTAAGACGGTTTTAGATTGGTATCAATCCAAAGCTGCTTAGGTTTTGGGTATAGCAGTGGTAGTGATTTGCAGTAAAGCAGTAGTTTTGGTGTCTTAGGAAACCCTACAACGCGACTATTTCATTAGCGTGTTTCTTGAGGCTTTTATAACCTAACCCGTCAGGTCTTCTGGCGGCACAAAGTGAATACACATGTCTGAATCATTTGCAGAATTATTTGAAGAATCATTAACCCGATCGAATATGAAGACCGGCCAAGTTATTTCGGCTGAAGTCCTTCGCATCGACCATAACTTCGTCGTTGTTAACGCTGGTTTGAAGTCTGAAGCGTTTATTCCTGTTGAAGAATTCCATAACGACGCTGGCGAGATTGAAGTAGCTCCTGGCGATTTCGTTTCTGTTGCTATCGATGCCCTTGAAAATGGCTATGGCGATACCATCCTCTCCCGTGACAAAGCTAAACGCTTGGCATCATGGATGAATTTGGAAAAAGCACTCGAGCAAGCTGAGATTGTTACTGGTACGGTTACCGGTAAGGTTAAAGGCGGCTTGACAGTGATGGTCAACGGTATCCGTGCATTCTTGCCCGGTTCACTCGTTGATACCCGTCCAATTAAAGACACCAGCCCTTACGAGGGCAAGACCATGGAGTTTAAGGTTATCAAGCTTGACCGTAAGCGTAACAACGTCGTGTTGTCACGTCGTGCGGTTGTTGAAGCTAGCCAAGGCGAAGAGCGTGCTAAGTTGATGTCCAACCTTAAAGAAGGCGCAGTGGTTACTGGCCTCGTTAAGAACATCACTGATTACGGCGCCTTCGTTGACCTCGGTGGTATCGATGGCCTCTTGCATATTACCGATTTGGCATGGCGTCGTGTACGTCACCCAAGTGAGATGTTGACAGTTGGTCAAGAAGTTACTGCCAAGATTTTGAAGTTCGACCAAGAGAAAAACCGTGTTTCACTCGGTGTGAAACAACTTGGCGATGATCCATGGGTTGGTATCGCTCGTCGTTACCCACCAAACACCCGTTTATTCGGCAAAGTAACCAACCTGACTGACTACGGCGCGTTCGTTGAAATCGAGTCTGGCATCGAAGGTTTGGTTCACGTTTCCGAAATGGACTGGACTAACAAGAACGTTGCTCCAAGCAAAGCTACAGCATTGGGAACCGAAGTTGAAGTGATGGTTCTAGATATTGATGAAGATAAGCGTCGTATTAGCTTGGGCATCAAGCAGTGCAAAGCCAATCCTTGGGAAGAGTTCTCACGTGCTCAGCAAAAAGGCGACAAGCTTACTGGCGCAATCAAGTCGATTACCGACTTTGGTGTGTTCATTGGCTTGCCTGGTGGCATCGACGGTTTAGTTCACCTCTCAGACCTCTCATGGAATGAGCCAGGCGAAGAAGCTGTTAAGAAATATAAAAAAGGCGATGAAGTTGAAGCCACCGTATTGGCAATTGATGTTGAGAAAGAACGCATCTCTCTTGGTATCAAACAATTGTCTGGTGACCCATTCAATAACTACACATCAGTTAGCGACAAGGGTAGCCTGGTTACTGGCACTGTGAAGGCTGTTGATGCTAAGGGTGCAACGATTCACTTGGCTGATGAAGTTGAGGCTTACTTGCGTGCTTCTGAGATCTCAACTGATCGCGTTGAAGATGCACGCAATGTATTGAAAGAAGGCGATAGCGTCACGGCCATGATCATTAACGTTGATCGTAAGTCACGTGTTATTAACCTTTCAATCAAAGCTAAAGACAGCTCTGACCAACAAGATGCTATGAGCAAGCTCCAAGGTGATGCGCAGTCTGGCACTACCAACTTGGGTGCTTTGTTAAAAGCAAAAATGGACAATCAAGGCTAAATCAATATCGCCGCTTTCCACTAGGAGAGCGGCGGTTTTTATTGATAGATCATGACAGATCAAGAGCAACAAGCCATCACTCGCTCCGAACTAGTGGAGAGCTTAGCGGAACAGTTTCCGCAGCTTTTGCCTAGGGATGTGGAGTTGGCGGTAAAAACCTTGTTAGATACAATGACTCACGCTCTAGCTGAAGGCAAGCGGATTGAGTTACGTGGTGTTGGTAGTTTTGTTTTGCATCATCGCCCTGCGCGCGCAGGACGCAATCCAAAGTCTGGTGAGAAAGTATTAATTCCAGAAAAACGGGTCCCGCATTTCAAGCCTGGCAAGGAGTTGCGCGAACGTGTTGATTACAAGCCGCTAAAGCAGGCGGGCCCTAAAGAGGGTTCTAGTGCTTAATCAGCAAGCACATCAGTGGTCCATTCGGGCCATTTTTTATTTAAGCTCTTCATTTAAGTTATCTCCACGATGATTCAAATTGCAACATCCTGGCTATTGTTATTACCCATACTATTTGGTTTGGGCTGGTTAGCATCGCGCTGGGATCTACGTCTTGAGAACCGCATGGATGAGCGCGAGCGTATGCGGCAACAACGCTCAACCTTTAAAGGTTTAAGTCTGCTATTAAATGAACAACCCGATCAAGCTATTGAGACTTTAGTCAAAATTGCACAGCTAGATCCCGAAACTATTGAGCTACATTTTTCTTTAGGTAATTTATTTCGTCGGCGTGGTGAAACAGAGCGGGCAATTCGGGTACATCAGCACTTGGCTAACCGTGATGATTTAAAACCACGTGATCGTGATCATGCGGCTTATGAATTAGGGCGAGATTTTTTGCGTGCAGGTTTATTGGATCGCGCTGAAGCCTCTTTAAATCGAGTGGGTGATGGAAAATATGCAGCCCCTGCCAAAGAGAGTCTTTTAGAGATGTACCAAGTTGAGCGTGATTGGAAAAAGGCCGTCATTGCCGCTGCAGAACTCGAAGGTTTACAAGGTAAATCACATCAAATTGAGATTGCACAGTTTCATTGTGAGTTGGCGCAAGAAGCGCTGCGTCGTAAAGATTTAGTAGATGCGGAGCAGTCCATTGAGCGCGCCCTGCAAGCTGTCCCAAATCACGCTCGCGCCTTAATTTTGCGGGGTGATTATTTGGTGGCGTCTGAACGCCCAGCCCAAGCTATTGTCATCTGGGGTCTAGTAGCAGATGCTCACCCAGCTTATATGCATTTACTTGCTGATCGATGGATGACCGCCCATGCTACCCTCGATAAAGCGGATGCTGGCTTAGAGAGACTGTGTGAGTTATTAAAAACGCAAGCCTCTGGTGAGTTGCTTGATATTGTGCAAAAACATGTGATACAGATGCGTGGACCACAAGCTGCCGAGCTTATGCTCGTTGATGTCATGCAGCACTCTCCAAGCTTAAGCGCCTTATCAAAACTAGCCGAGACTCGCTTAGTGCTTGCTGAAAGTAATGGAAGCCCTGAGAAGATTTCTGAAATCAAGTCGATTTTAAGTTTGTTGAAGCAACGTACAAATAGTTTGGCACGTTATACCTGTGGTAATTGTGGTTTCCGAGCACGACGTTTCTATTGGCAATGTCCAGGTTGTAATCATTGGGAGGCTTACTCACCAAGACGCAGTGAGGGCGCTGTACCAAGTGGCCCATCGATGTAATACATTAACAAGACCGTAATCAATTTTGTGTTTAATGGCAGTACCTAAATTAGAAATCTATTGGAGTTAACTTGAAAGTCACCATTATTGGTAGTGGATATGTTGGACTCGTTACAGGTGCCTGTCTGGCTGAGCAAGGCAATAATGTGTTTTGCGTAGATGTAGATGCCAAAAAGATTGAGATTCTCAATTCTGGTGGCGTACCGATTTACGAGCCAGGCCTGAAAGAGATGATTGAGCGTAACCGTGC
>CAIMXN010000090.1 GCA_903845455.1 uncultured beta proteobacterium
ATAAGGAAAGCCTCATTAGCTTCGTGGATGTTGATAATATTGGTGAAATTCAAATAACTGGTGATGTCAAATATTTAATATATCCATATATTTTTGATGGCAACCATGTTGTGCCAATGTCTAACGAGGCTATCCAAGGTAATTTCCCAAAGACATATGCCTACCTATTGAAAAATAAATCTAAATTGCAGCAAAGATCTATGGACGAGAAAAGTTCGTGGTTTTTGTATAGCAGATCACAAAATTTAGATTTATCGTATAGACCAAAAATATTAGTTAAGGAAATGATGCCTGAGGCTGCTTTTACAGCTGATATTGAAGGTTGTTATGCGTTTAGTTCAGGCTATGCAATTGATATTTCAAATATGTCAAAAAATGATGGCCTTATTTGGACATCGGTTTTATCTACACCTGTAATGGAGTTTGTATTAAGACATTTTGGTACTCAGCTTCACAGTGGCTGGTTTCGTCTGATGAAGCATCATCTGGAATCAATCAGGCTCCCTAAGCTAAGTGAAGACTGCAAGAACGCCATTCTGACATCCCTAAAGAAGAAAGATAAAGACATTATTAAGGGTGATATCAATAGATTGGTTGCTCAGGCATATGGACTTTCAGTGGAAGAGTTGAATTACATAAGAGAGTATCTCGAAGATTGCCATTTGAGATCTATGCCAAAAAAAGCCGCTATAAATAAATTTAGCAATGTTTCAGAAAAATATGAACCAGTTAAGTTATCAAAATTTGATAAGCTTCATATCGATAAGGGTGGATGGAGGCAACTAGTAACCTTTCAGGGAAATAAAAAGACGCCAATTCATTCTTGGTATCGGTATACGCAGGGATATTCGAAAGAATTAGTAGAAACTCTTCTTCATGAGCTTGGGGCAAAAAGTGGCCATAAGGTGCTTGATCCATTTTCCGGTTGCGGGACAACAGGACTTGTTTGCGGCCAATTAGGCATCAACTTTATAGGGGTTGAAATTTCCCCCTTAATGGTCTGGGTTTCCGGAGTAAAGACTGCATCATTGGGGTTAGATTTACGACAGTTATTACAAGATATTAAGAGCTTTTCTCCGCCTAGGACTGGTAAGTCGAAGAGAATTAAAAATAAATTATTTGGAACGTTTTTAGGCAAGGCGTTTTCGGAGAATATCTCATCTCAAATTGAGCTGATGTTAGATTACGTTGAAGCCAGTTTCACCGGTAAAACAAAAGATTTTTTTACTTTGGCCATAATTAGTTCATTAGAGAATTTGAGCACCATTAGAAAGCACGGCTCTCACTATCGTTTTCTTCTTGATTCAGAAAATGTTGGAGTAGGAAAGCTTAATATAAAAGTTACAGATCAAAGTAGCGATATAAGACCAATCATTCTCGAGAAGCTAAATTCAATGTTTAATGATTTGGAGCTCCAAGTAAAAAAGAAAGATGATATACATCCAATATATATTCTTGGAGATGCCCGAAAAATAAACATTGAAGATAAGTCAGTCGACTTAGTTATTACAAGCCCGCCGTATCTAAACAGAAACAATTATATCTCCCAGCAAAAAGCCGAGCTATCTTTTTTAGATTTGGTCCATTCAGAAGAACAATATAAGAGCTTAGTTCAATCGACAATTCGCTCACATACTGATGCGGACCTAAAAAACATCGAGGTAAGCATTTCTCCATATGTTGATAAACTAATTGCCAATATGGAATTTAATGAAGGTAATAATAAAAGCATAAAAAAAATGATAGTTGGTTATTTTAATGATCTTGATAAGACCTTAGAGGAGATGCATAGAGTTCTGAAGAAAGATGGGAAATGTGCTTTTGTTGTAGGAAATACAAGATGGGGTGGCGTTGTTGTTCCGGTAGATCATTTGCTTGCAAACTTTGCAGAACTTAGGGGATTTAGGGTTAAGTCTATATTTGTTACGAGAATGAAAGGCAATAGTCCGCAACAAATGAAGCAATTTGGAAGAATCCCTGTAAGAGAGTCAGTAGTAATTTTTGAAAAGACTTAATTTTTATTTCAATAAACGACTTGATTTCCATTCGATCCAAAGGGTATTAAATGCATCAATAGATTTCTCACACTCTAGATCATTTATAACGTCTGTTAATGAATTTTTAGCATTTTGAATGAGATCAAAATGCTCATTTGCTAATGAGTCTGCGCCTATAAGGTAATCATATCCAGCCCACTGAAGCATGTGAATATACTTAAGTGGGGTTTTTTTGGTGACACCCCAATTGCCATCAATAACGCCAATCCATATAAAGTCCTTTTTTCTGAGCTTAACTTCATTTTTTTCTATATAACCCCTATAAAAAAGGCTTCTAGCAATTTGTTCTTTTGTTCTATTTTGTATATTTTTTCCGTGACCTTCCATACCGCCACCCGTTGATTTTGATTGAATAAAAACAGGGCAAGAATATTTCTTTGAGTAAAGAATAAAGTCTTCGGAAACCTTGGTATTGTCCACATCGTTTCCTCCAAGATGATGAATTAGAGAGGGCACTTCTTCATCTTTTGCAAGGCCACCGGCAAATGCAAACCCAGCATTTTTAAGAGTTAAGTAGATAGCAGCTTCAGCGGGATTAAAAAAAGATCTCGATTGCCATAATGCATCCCAGTCTTCATGAAGATAGTTAGACCACTCTTTGCCATTACGATTTCTAGTGTGAACAGAGGTTTCATAAGCGGTTTTCATACAAAGTCTGAATATTGAGTTCGGTATTTCTTCAGGGTTTTCAAATACACCTTGCTCTTGAACTTCATGCCAGATTCCTAGCCTTAGTTCTGAGCGAATTGGTTCCTGATCCCATAGTTTTGTTGTAGCCCAATCTTTTGAAATCGAATTCCACACTTCGCTATGTTGAGTTGGGATGTGCCTATAGTCAGATTTTATCTTTAATATTTCCTCTGAAAAATTTTCATTCCATGTAAATAGTGTTTTATCGAAAAAGAACTTAAATGCCTGCAACACATATCTTAACCATGCATTTTCAGTGCCCCCAATCACAAGCATTGAGCGCACATTTGGATATTTTGATTTGAGGAGCATTAATTCGCCAAGCTTCAACTGCAGTTTATTTTCGTTACTATGTCCCGGTTTATCTGGGTTGCAATAAGTAACTGATACAAAAGCTAATGGGTTATTTTTTTCGCCCAAATATCCGTCAACCTGAAGATCATAAGTAATGTCATTATTCGGGTCTTCAAAGTAAACAAGCCTGTCACTTTTCCAGCCAAGGGCTGCAACCACATCCCGTTCAAGGGATGGCCCAAATTTTTGGACCTTCACCAAGCTGGTGCCTTGTTCTTTATATGCCATGATCTGAATCCCTAAATGAGATTCTTACATACTAGATCAAAACGGTTTCTTAATCTAATTTTCGAAATTAAGCTCAGAAGCGCCGTGTAATACGACACTCCAAAATGTCGGGTAAACCGACAAATTTTCCGATCGACCTTAACAAAATTTGAAACTAAGCTACAAGCGTCATTTAAAAGGACGCTTATTATGAATAATCTATCGTTTTTATTTGCTGCTGCTACTCTTAATGATGAATCCATCAAACTCCTTGATGGTGATCTGACCCTCTACAAGAGGCCTACGAGCCACCAGTGGCAATGCCGCTTTAAGCTCGCTACTGGCACTTGGCATTCTGCTAGCACAGGCACAGATCAAGTAGCAGAAGCCGCTACCCAAGCCATTGCCATCTATGAAACTGTCAGGGTCAAGCTGGCCAGTGATTTAGCCATTAAAACCCGGATTTTTCGTCAATTAGCCGAGCAAGAGCTTGCTGCAGCTGCTCGAGTAGTCCATGCTAATCCCAATAAACGCACTCATGTTGACTATATCCATATCTACACCAAGTACCTGATTCCATTTTTTGGCGCCTATCAAATTAATGACATTACCCAAGAAGTAGTAGATGACTATGCAGCGTGGCGCATATCTCAGATGGGCAAGGAACCCAAGTCTTATACGCAAAGGCGCCATGCTGGCCTATACAAACGGGTGATTGAGCGAGCCAGGGCTCAAGGCTTAATTCACCAGCGTCGTACTATTCCCTTGTTAGAAGTAGCCGGAGATAAGCCTGAAGCCAGACCAGCCTTTAATCAACAAGAGGTCAATTACTTGTTGGAATACATGCAGGATTGGGAACGCTTTGGGCGCAATCAACGCAGTAACCATATGCGTAGACTTTGCCGAATCTATGTGGAGTTCTTGTTAGGAACGGGCATAAGGCAGGGCACCGAAAGCATGCCAATCCGCTGGAAGAGTCTGCAATGGCACTGGATTGGTGAGCAGCGGTATTTACGGATTTGGGTGTCGGGCAAGACCGGCCCTAGATATCTGATTGCCAAGCATTTTGTCATTGAGGCCTTGGAACGATTGATTGCTTGGCAGGCTCTACCTTATCCGAACCTAGATGCTGTTATTCAAGCCAAGCTAGATCGCAGGGTATTTGTGTTTCCAGAAGGGGATGCACCGCATAGCCTAGATAGCGTGTTCGAACGCTTAATGGTTGAGTCTGGTTTGTTTAAGGATGCTACTGGCAAGAATAGAACCTTGTATAGCCTGCGACATACCTACGCTACATTCGCACTAGCTGAAGGTGTTGACATACACACCTTAGCTAGGCAAATGGGTACTTCGACTTTAATGATTGAGCGTCATTACTCAAAATTAACTCCTATGATGGCAGCTGAAAAATTGGCTTAGAGTTAAGTCCACCTAGCTCTAGTATGCCAATCATGTAGTCTTCTAGATAATTCTTGTCTTGCTCCATCACCATAGTAATCAAATAATTCAGTAATAGACGGTGACGATGGTTCGCTCATCTTTAAGTCTGGCAATTGATGATTTCTTACGATATCAATACCTCGAGTCAGCTTGTCTTTGCAATCAATAACCGAATCAATTAAGGAATTAGTTTCTCCAATAACTTTGAGAAGATCGGATAACTCATCCATAAGCGTATGACTGAGGTGATAGTAGGCGACAACAAGATGACTATATTGAAGAGCAAAAAATGAATTAGAAGGACATGCAGAATTAAGTCGGATTGCATGGCTTATACAACGAGATTTATTAGAGCTCCAACGCCCATGACTATCTAGCCCATCATGACTAATTTTTATGTAGTTCTCAATTGATTCAAAGCTATTACTAAAGTAACCCCAGGCCTTATATACATTCATCTGGTGATTTGGAAAGTATTCTTTCATCATCCCTTTAGTAGGCAATTGAGAGTCATCTTCTACAGCAACAAAAATAAATTTAGCAGAATCTGTGTTACCAATTAAGCCGTTCATTTTGAACCCTCCAATAGCTTGCAAGTTGGAAATTGAATTACTTTTGCTGCCTCAGTTTTTTGTTTCGAGACGGTTGATAAAGTATCCAAATAGCTTGACCAAGCACTTTTAGCTGGTCTAGGCGGGTAATACATTCCCGTCCGGGGCCAGATATAAGGCTTATAGCTAGTATTGTTGGGATTAATATCTCCATTGTCTGTGATGGTGATATGGAGGGTAATTGAAATATGTTTCATGATGTATTCCTTAAAAATTATTAGTTACTTAATGCGTTAGAAATTTCTTCTAGAAAATCCAGGACACCTTCATCTGTAAAGTCCTCGCCATTGGAGCTTTTAAATTTCACTGATCCAAGCATCAAATAGCCAACTGAGTCGACTGGTTTTTTATCTGTCTCTAGATAGTCAATATGAGGTAATACCAATTCCCAGCTGAATTGATGCATATCCTGAGATTTTTCCTGGAAGCGTCTAAGTGCAGCAGGTGAGAACTTGAACTGTAGAAAAAGCTGTGGAGCTTTATTGGCTTGATCCTCGCTTAGCGAAAAATCTTCAAACTGCACTGGACCTACAAATTGCCGATGACGACATGCCAACTCAATTAGTTCAATTAGCTCAAATAAGTCAGAAGAACTATCAGCAACATAGCCTAAAGCTTGTATTGATATGTCTAACAGATGGCGCTCAATATTTTTATTGGACATTGCTGCCTCCTTGCTTACGTTTAGCTTCAGCCACCTGAATATCAGTCAAGATATTTCTAGCTGAACCGTTACCTGCTTGCACAATTCCGGTAATAGCTTGATCGCTAGGAGCAATAACACCTGAGGCTTGATAGATTGCTTTTATCTTATTAACCCAAGTATCGACTGGTGGTGCATTGAGATCAACCAGTACCGAGCGGTTTTGAACTCCTAGATCAATCTTGTTTAAGTGATTAGTTGTAAGAATAAAAACGACACTTTTTCGATTCATGATGGATTTCAGTGACGCACTAGCAGATGCAGTCAGTAAATCTACTTCATCTAAAATCACATAGTGCAAGTTACTGGTATTCCAGCTCACTAGGCTTGTATGAGTTTGAATATTACCCATCAAGACAGAGCCATTCTGGCCTTGCGCACAAGAGTAGAGCGTGTAATCAGGTTGAGTGGTATCAACTAATTGACCTACAGGCATAATTTTTAGTGCATCAGTTGTACGGGCAGTCTCTATCCAGCCAGGTAATAGCTCAGCCATCGTGGTTTTGCCAGTACCATTAATTCCATAGAGCAAAATACCGCTTTTACTGCCTGGCATCGGTAAGGTGCCATCTACAATCATTTCCAGTTGGTTGCGTGAATGCAACTTGAGCGGGAAATCATCCAGCATGGCTGGGGGTTGAATTACTAAAGCCATGATTCGTTCTCCTTTAAATTCATGGTGGATTTGCCTATTTCTTTAGACCTATCAGCATTACCCAGTTTTTAAGCAGCTAGTGCTTGATCAACTGCTTTAGAGCGAGCTTGCTCGTCATTAGCCGCTTTAGCTTCTTCTGCCTTTAATGCTTCTTTGTCTTTCAAAAGAGTTGGCAGATGGGCTAGGGCGCTAGTGACAAGTACACCGCTTTGGATAAGGTGTTTGACTTGAAAGCTGCCATCTACTTCGCGGGTTGACATCAATAACACCGCGCCATCGTAGGCCGCTTCATCAAACACAGCATTGAGAGCATCGCTTTGAACTACACCCAAAGCTGGACTAGCCATCAAAGGTAAGCCTAATTTGGCTTTATCTTTGACTGATACCTTCGCTGAGGCTTCCCGGCGTAACTCCTCGATTCCACCAGCTTCAGTTAAGAATTTGGGGATATCTAAACTACCGATGCGTTTCTCAGCGGCGATGCGCAATGCTTTTGCATAGCTTGAAACACGTCGTTTGTTTTGTTCGCCAAAGACACATGCCACTACCTTGTACATTAAGTGAGTGCTGTCTTTGAACTTAAAGCCACGCTCTTCACAGTACTTGTTGAAAGCACGCTTCAAAGCCAATTTCTCACTAGATACTCCTGCCATGCTTTTATTAAGCACATAGCAATTTTGGAGAATTTGGTACTTACGCTGATTGCTCGACGCAAACTCGTTCTGTTCCCAATGTTTACGTTCGGCAATTAGCCCGTCTACTACAGCACCAATTTCTTTTTGGGTATTTTGGCTAACTTTGTTAGCTAAATCCGAGGTGGCTTGGCTTGCCACCTTTTCCTTGTCTAATACTTGGTCCATGGGGACCTCCTTTTAATTCAACTGCATTAATAAACTTCCCTTAGCCAGTTGTGGCTTTAGGGAAGACTTTGTCGTAGAATCCGACGTTTTTCGGTCTTCAAAAATAGGCAAATTGTTAAAGAGGGTGCTGCTGATATAAGAATGATCGAGGTAAAATTTCGAAAACATTTAGGGTTTTTCTTTTTCTGCCTGCTACCTAAGGACTGATATACGATGCCAATAGTTCATATGAAAGCCTTCCCTAAGCCATTTAGGATTAAAGGGGTCACCGTTTCTAAGTCATTAGAGCTAGCAAAAAAATCTCTATATGAAGCTTGGTTTAATGCCTTAGTTTTATCGCCTTTCTATCAAGAGGCAATTAAGACAAATACCTTTGTTAATGCAGATGTAAAGCGCACTTATGATTTATTTGGAAACTTAAGCGGACTATCTTTTGAAAAATGGTGGATTGGTGGGGGTTATAGAATCTTCAAAGAAGAAAAACCCTTCAACAGAGTTTCAATAGGAAGACAATTTAATAAATGTGGAGAGAGCGTACCAGTGCTCTCTGTTGATATTCCACTAGACGTTTCACCACAGCTGCTAAGAGAGCAGCTGGAAGACTTGCTTAAGAGTCATCATCCTAATTACAAAAAATATGATCGTTGGCAAGCTACAACTGCAAAAGCAAAATTAAAGGCAACGCGATTAACATTTCAGTCTATTGATCTTTGTTTGCAGGTTTATAAAAAATTCCTAGATATGCAAAAAAAAGATAATGTGCTTTTATATAAAATTGGCGAAGATCTTGGCTTAAATCCAAAGTTAAACGTATTGCCTACAGACTTAAGAGCAATAGCTTCAATCAAAAAAATTAAAATGTCTAATACAGTGAGTGAGTATTTAGAAAAAGCAAAAAATATAGTTGCACATGCTACCGAGTGTAATTTTCCAGTTACGAAAAACCATCACTGGTATCAAAAGAAGAAGAGAGCAGTCAGAGGAAAGTATGACCGCTTTTAAATTAACTCCACAGCATTCCTCTTTTGCTCATCATTGACCTCTATATATCTCTGAGTTACTGCAATAGATCTGTGGCCGGCAAGGCTGGCTAAGATTCGAACCCCAATGCCTTTATTAGCCAAGGTGGTGATAAAGAACTTTCTCCCTGAATGGCTACTACCACCACAAATACCCACGTTTTTATAAAGCTGGAAGAACCATACGCATAAGCCATTACCACTAAAGCCTAAGCGGTTATCTGTATGAAAGAAAGGGATATCGGCCCCTTTAACATGTCTTGTCTTTAGGTAATTGGCTAATTCGGTTTGTAAACGCTGCGATACAAAGACGGTTCTAGGATGCTTACCTTTGGTTTGGTCAGCTGTCAGGCGGATTTCATTTTTGATCGAGCCATCAGGGTTAACAACATCACCCATTTTTAAACTGGCTATTTCGGCGACACGAAGGCCCCCAAGAAAGCTGGTG
>CAIMXN010000091.1 GCA_903845455.1 uncultured beta proteobacterium
GCTTGGTCGTTTCACTCGCACCAGCGGAGATGCTGGAAATCTAGAGACCACACTGCGTTTAGAAAAGATTCGTTGTGCTGCTTGTGTTTGGCTATGCGAGCAACACCTACGCCGAACCTCTGGTGTGAAAGATGTACAAATTAATTACGTTACACAAAAGGTCAAGATTATTTTTTCTCCAACTCAAGTCAGCTTGGCCAGATTGATTTTTGAAATTGAGCGTATTGGTTATGAGGCTTGGCCATTTGAGCCATCACTTTCTGTTGAGAGGTCTAAGAAAGAAAAACGCCAATTACTCACTAGGTTGGGGGTTGCTTTATTAGGCATGATGCAAGTCATGATGTACGCGTGGCCATCTTATGTGGACGCCACTGATATTACTGTTGAATATAGATTGCTATTAGGTTGGACTAGTTGGGTATTGACAGTGCCGGTGATAGTATATTCGGCAGGACCAATCTTTCAGGCAGCATGGCGTAGCGTTCAATCATTTCAGCAAACGCACATGTTGGGCATGGATGTGCCGATTGCACTCGCCTTAGCGTTGGCATTTATTGCGGGCACAATTAATTTAGTCACTGGTTCTGGGCAAAGTTATTTTGATTCGATCACGATGTTTGTGGCTTTTATTTTGGCAGCGCGTTATGTTGAATTACTTGCAAGGCAAGATGCACAGGGTGGTGCCGAGGCATTAGCCAAACAACTTCCTGCAACGTGTGAGCGTGTGCTTGACTACCCACAGTCTCAAGAGATTACTTTAGTTCCTGTTGTTAATTGCATGCCTGGAGAAGTTTTGAGAGTTTCTCCAGGAGAAGTTGTCCCTGCAGATGGTATTTTGATTGCTTGTGAAAGCGCTATAGATGAATCTTTATTAACTGGAGAATCTAAGCCTATTGATAAAAAGATTGGCGATCAAATCTATGCAGGCACTCACAATATTTTAAATCCGTTTTTCATGAGGATAGAAGCTGTAGGTCAGTCTACTAGGATTGCCGGCATTGCTTCCTTATTGGATCAAGCTTTATTAGCTAAACCATTGATGGTGAGTCTGGCTGAAAAGTGGGCTGCTTATTTTGTTGGTTTTTTATTGCTGAGCGCCTTTTTATCTTCGGCAATTTGGTTGTACATCGATCCTAGTAAGGCTTGGACTGTCTTGGTTGCTGTGTTAGTTGCAAGCTGTCCTTGTGCGCTATCGCTTGCTGTGCCAACTGCGATGGCAGCGGCACAGGGAGCCGTCACACGACTTGGACTATTGATTGTGCGTGGACATGTGATGGAGGGTTTGGTCAAGGCGAGTGATCTTGTGCTTGATAAGACCGGCACTTTAACAATGGGTCAACCACAATTGAAGGAGATTGTGAACTTGCGCCCTGACTATCATCGCCAAGACGCTTTGGCTTTAGCAACCGCTTTGGAAGCGGGGCAGCGCCATCCTCTCGCACTTTCTTTACTACGTGCTGCTGAACTTGAAAATTTGTCGCTACCTGTTTTAGCTGAACCCGTTACAAATCAACTTGGTAAGGGCTTGAGTTCTGGTCCATATCGCTTGGGGAGCTCAAACTGGATTGGTACGTATCAAAATCTTGAAACTGGGCAATATGGTCAGGTGCATTTGGCTGACGAACAAGGCCTGATTGCCAGCTTTATTTTTTTAGATACACCAAGAATAGGCCTGCAGGATTTTTTAGTTACTGTAAAAGCTAGAAACATCAGCGTGCATTTGGTCTCGGGGGATGACCCAGCAACAGTAGCTTGGTGGGCAGCACAAGTAGGTATCGAAAGTTATCAGGGTGGATGCACTCCAGAAGATAAGTACAACTATATCGAGTTGCTACAAAAAGCAGGGTCTTTTGTATGGGCGATTGGCGATGGTGTGAATGACGCCCCATTGCTGGCACGTGCTGATATTTCTATGGCGGTTGGTGCCGGTGCGCCATTGGCTTCTGCTGGCGCTGATGCGATTTTGACAACAAGCTCTTTGGCACCTTTAGCGAAGATATTGTTGTTGGCTGATAAAACGCAAATGGTCATTAAACAAAATCTCATTTGGGCTTTGATTTACAACTTGCTTGCAATACCGGCAGCAATGATGGGCTTGGTAAATCCCTGGATCGCTGGGATTGGAATGTCTTTATCTTCCTTAGTGGTTACTTTGAATGCTTGGCGCCTCAGAAAGGCTTAGACTTGCGTCATGGAAAGCCTATTTCTCTTAATCCCTTTATCTTTGATCTTAGTTGGCGTCTTGGCGTGGATTTTGCGTTGGTCGGTCAAGAATGGGCAGTTTGATGACCTAGAAGGTCCGGGGCAAGCCATCCTGATGGATGATGATGCTCCTCAGCTTGGCAGTAGCTCAAAACCCACTCAAAAGCATTAAATTTGAGGTTTTTTGGTTTGAGGCTTTTTAGAGGGTAATGACCCACACCCTTTTTGATGTAGATCAAAACTGCTTTTAGGGCTTAATTCGATAATGATTTCAGTCTATTTGGATTATGTCGCTGTTTGGTCACAAAAAAGGAGAAACCATGGGGCTTACCGTGGGGGGTAATCAAGATACCTTCAATTACAAGGTTGTCAGCCAGTTCGCCATTGTTACTGTGCTTTGGGGAATTGTGGGCATGCTGGTGGGGGTTATTCTCGCGGCTCAGCTCATCTGGCCTGAAATCACTTTTAACATTCCTTGGCTCAGTTACGGTCGCTTACGTCCATTGCACACTAACGCAGTTATTTTTGCTTTTGGTGGATCTGCACTCTTTGCGACCTCGTATTACATCGTGCAGCGCACCTGTCAAGCGCGACTCTTCTGTGACAAGTTAGCTGCTTTTACTTTTTGGGGTTGGCAAGCCGTGATTGTCTTGGCTGCCGTGACTTTACCCTTGGGATTGTCTACTTCTAAAGAGTATGCAGAATTAGAGTGGCCAATTGATCTGCTGATTACTGTCGTTTGGGTGGCATATGCTGTGGTGTTCTTTGGCACCATTATGAAGCGTAAGACTAAGCATATTTATGTTTCTAACTGGTTCTTCGGAGCTTACATTCTGACGATTGCGATCCTCCATATTTTTAATAATTTAGAGATGCCCGCTAGCTTGTGGAAATCTTATTCTGCATACGCTGGTGTTCAGGATGCAATGGTGCAGTGGTGGTATGGTCATAACGCAGTAGGCTTTTTCTTAACTACAAGCTTTTTGGGCATGATGTATTACTTCATTCCTAAGCAAGCTGAGCGTCCAATCTACTCATATCGTTTATCTATCGTTCACTTCTGGGCTTTGAACTTTACTTATATGTGGGCGGGCCCTCATCATCTGCAACATACTTCTTTGCCAGATTGGACCCAATCTTTAGGTACAGTATTTTCAATAATCCTCTTGGCACCTTCATGGGGTGGCATGATCAACGGCATCATGACTTTATCTGGTGCTTGGTATAAATTACGCCGTGATCCAATTTTAAAATTCTTGGTAGTGGCTTTGTCTTTCTACGGCATGTCGACGTTCGAAGGTTCGATGATGTCGATCAAGACTGTTAACAGCTTGTCTCATTACACAGACTGGACTATTGGTCACGTGCACTCAGGTGCTTTGGGTTGGGTTGCCATGATTACCATCGGTTCTCTGTATTACCTGATTCCACGCTTAGTTGGTCAGAAAGAAATGTATAGCGTGAAGTGGATAGAACTGCACTTCTGGATCGCAACCATCGGGGTAGTTCTGTACATTGCTGCCATGTGGATTGCTGGCGTCATGCAAGGATTGATGTGGAGAGCATTTGAAGCTGATGGCACCTTGACTTATAGCTTTGTTGAATCTGTGAAAGCAACTTATCCCTTCTATGTGATTCGTTTGATGGGTGGACTTTGCTATCTCAGCGGTATGTTCTTGATGGCTTATAACGTCTTCAAAACCGTGCAAGGTAAAACTTTTATCAATGCGCCAATTCCATTGGCTATTACCAATCACTAAGAGGAGAAGAAAATGTCTACTGAAAATAAATTCTTTTCCCACGGAACCTTAGAGAAGAATGTTGGCTGGTTGATCATCGCGACAATTGTTGTAGTATCGATTGCCGGTTTAGTTCAGATCGTTCCTTTATTTTTCCAGCACTCCACGACCGAGCCTAGTCCTGGAGTTGTCCCTTACACAGCCTTGCGTTTGGCTGGGCGTGATATTTATCAGCGTGAAGGTTGTGTTGGTTGTCATTCGCAACAGATCCGCACCTTGCGTTCAGAAGTAGAGCGTTATGGTCCTTATTCCCTGGCCGGTGAGTCTGTATTTGATCATCCATTTCTATGGGGTAGTAAGCGTACTGGTCCGGATTTAGCCCGGGTTGGTAGTCGCTATTCTGATGCTTGGCAACAAATCCACTTGAATAATCCCCGTGATGTTGTCCCAGAGTCAAATATGCCGGCATATCCATGGCTAGCAAAAAACCCAGCGGATGTTAGCTCAATCCAGTCACATTTAATTGCGCTGCGTCGTTTGGGTGTGCCATACACCGATGAAGATATTGCTAATGCTCCCAAAGAGTTGGAAGGTAAGACTGAGCTTGATGCGTTGGTTGCGTATCTTCAGGGTCTAGGCGTTTCGCGTAGATATATGACTGTTGATGAAGTTGTTGTGAAGTAACTGCTAGGATTTTTAATTTAAAGCGATATAAATCAAATGGAAAAAATCACACCTTACCTCTCAGCATTTTCAACATTAATTGGCATCATCTTTTTTGTGGGCATTGTTTGGTGGGCCTGGTCTCCGCAGAGACAGCCAGAGAATGAGGCGTCAGCGGAGCTTCCATTTGATCTTCCAGATGAATTTAGTAAGGACAAATCATGAGTGACTTTCTTGGTGGCGGCTGGAGTATCTATATCGCCCTCGTGGCATTACTTGGCATTTTTTGGTGTATTTGGTTGTTATTCTCTCAACGCAAAGCAAAGGTTGTGCATACGGCTGATGGCGCAGTTGCGGATACAGGCCATGTTTGGGATGATGATTTACGCGAGCTAAACAATCCCTTACCAGGCTGGTGGAAGTGGATGTTCTTACTGTCTTGCATCTTTGGTTTGTTCTATTTAGTTTTGTATCCAGGTCTTGGTTCTTATCCAGGAATCTTGGGCTACAGTACTGATGGTGCTTTGATGAGTTCTATGACTACCGCTAACGATGAGTTGAAGCCCGTATATGCCAAATATGTGAAGATGGACATCGAGCAAGTTGCAGCTGATCCAAAAGCACGCGAGATGGGCCAACGTCTTTTCTTGAATTCTTGTGCCCAGTGCCATGGTTCTGATGCGGGTGGCGCCAAAGGCTTCCCTAACTTAACGGATGGCGATTGGCTTTATGGTGGCGCACCTGAGAATATTAAAACGACACTTATTAATGGCCGTGGTGGTGTGATGCCGCCATTTGGGGCAGTATTGAATGCCAGTCAGATTCAGGATGTTACTAACTATGTGCGTAGCCTCTCTGGACTGCCTGCTGATGATTTAAAAGCTACGCGTGGTGCTGAGGTTTTTAAGGCTAATTGCGTAGCTTGTCATGGCGCTGATGGTAAAGGTAATATTGCTCTAGGCGCACCTAACTTAACTGACAAGATTTGGTTGTATGGTGCTTCTGAGGAAACTATTACAGAGACATTAACTAAAGGTCGTATAGCGATGATGCCGGCTCAAGACAAAGTGTTAAGTCCCGAGAAGATTCACCTTTTAACAGCTTATGTTTGGGGTCTATCTAACAATAAACCTACACCAGTAACTAAGTAGTCGTGGCTGATTCACCAGTTGGGAAGCCTATTCCCATTAATGTCATAGAGGAATCCCTCTATGAAGTTCGAAGTAAGATTTATCCACGTTCTGTTAGCGGGCTCTTTGCCCGCTGGCGTTACGTTTTCGTGATTGCTACCCAGCTACTATTCTATGGCTTACCATGGTTTAGTTGGAATGGCCGTCAAGCAATTCTCTTTGATTTAATTCAGCGTAAGTTCTACATCTTTGGCTTAGTTCTTTGGCCACAAGATGTGATCTATCTCACTCTCTTACTGATTCTTTCAGCATTAGCACTTTTTCTCTTTACGGCAGTTGCAGGCCGCTTGTTTTGTGGCTACGCTTGTCCGCAAACCGTCTATACCGAAATCTTTATGTGGATCGAGCGCAAGATTGAAGGCGATCGTTTTGCGCGTATTCGTTTAGATGGTGAGGAGTGGCCTTGGGGTGTTCGTAAGTGGCGCATCAAAATTACGAAACATATAATTTGGCTCCTTGTTGCATTTTGGACAGGGTTTACTTTTATTGGCTACTTCACTCCAATTGATACTTTGTCCGGGGCAATTTTGCACTTAGCTCTTGGACCATGGCAGTTATTTTGGTTATGTTTTTACAGCTTTGCGACTTGGGGTAATGCGGGCTTCATGCGCGAGCAAGTATGTAAATATATGTGCCCCTATGCACGCTTTCAAAGTGTGATGGTAGATAAAGATACTTTTTTGGTGACGTATGACAAAGTTCGTGGTGAGCCTCGAGGAAGCCGTAGTAAAAGCGTTGATCAGGTCTCACTAGGTTTGGGCGATTGTGTCGATTGCAGTATTTGCGTGCAGGTTTGCCCAACTGGTATTGATATTCGGGATGGCTTGCAGTATATGTGTATTGGCTGTGGCGCTTGCATTGATGCCTGTGATCAAGTGATGGAAAAAGTAGAGTACCCAAAGGGCTTGATTCGCTACACCACTGAACGCGCCATTGAAGATAAAGCATCCAATCAAAGTGCCATCAAACACATCTTACGTCCTAGAGTGTTGATTTATACAGCCTTCATTACTGTTTTGACTGCCGCATTCTTAATTTCCCTGTTAACTCGCAATCCTTTGCGTGTCGATGTGATGCGTGATCGTGGGGCATTGGCTCGTGAGGTTGATGGGGTGAGAATTGAAAATATCTACCGTATACAAATCATGAATGCCTCTGAACATGCTATGAAGGTTCGCATGAAAGCGTCTGGGTTAAAAGATCTCAAAATATTAGATTCACAGGGTAGGGAGGTGACTGAAATTGATGTTGGTCCAGCAAGTAACCAGTTGATACCAGTTAAAGTAAGTACTTCTATTGGTGAAAACGAAGCTGGTAATTACCCCATTTATTTTGGTGTGAATGCACAAGAGCTCGTAGGTGATCAATCGATCATGAGAACTCGTGATGAAAAATCAACTTTTATTATTCCTCGTTAGACTTAAGGACGGATTAGGGAGATATGAATATGACAGAGCAGCAGACATCTAAACCTTGGTGGAAGCAGTTGTGGCCCTGGTTGTTAATCAGCGGTCCAGCAGTAGCAATCCTTGGTTGCGCAATTACTATCTGGTTGGCAGTCAATCTCTATGCTGATAAGCCTTTACGAGATGGTGTTGTAAAGCAGGGTCTTAAAGTAGAGCAACTCAAAGAAGCGCAGGCAAGCAAATGAAGTACCCCCTCTTAATTTGGATTTTGTGGCCATCCTTTTTGGTGGCGGGTTTAGCAGAGGGCTTATTGTTTAGCGTGGTACACCCCTCCGAGCTTTTGTTTTTTGGTCATCACCCCGACATTGCGGATGAAGGCATCTACACTATTGGATTCTTTGTTATCTGGATGTTCTGCGCGTTTTCGAGCGCTTTAACTGCTTATATTTTGCCGGGGATAGAAGCCCCCTTAGATGCTGGACCATTCGACCGTGGTTGACTCTAGGCTTTTTTCAACCTGGTTTCGGGGCTGCAAGCACTACTGCTGCGATCGGGATTTGGAACACCAGCCAGCTCATGCAGACCATTCATATCAATCAGCTTGATATGACGTTGTTTGATTTGAATCAAGCCAGATTCAGAGAATCGCGACAGCATCCTGCTGACAGTCTCAATCTGGATACCTAGATAACTACCGATTTCTACACGACTCATCCGTAAATCAAATTCATTATTAAGATAGCCGCGCGCTGCTAAGCGTTGTGATAAGTTCAACAAGAAGGCTGCCAAACGTTCTTCAGCACGCATCGTTCCGAGAGAGAGTAAGTGGCGTTGATCTTGAGTCAGTTCGCGACTCATGATGCGATGAAACTGCTGTTGTAGCAGTGGAATTTGTAGCGCTAAATCTTCAAAAGCTTCATAGCGAATAATGCAGACTTCACTCTCTTCGAGCGCAATTGCGTCAGATTGATATTGACCCTCACCAATACCATCCAAACCTAAGATCTCGCCAGGTAGATGAAAGCCAATCACTTGTTGACGACCATCTTGAAGACAGTATTCGGTTTTGAGTGTGCCAAAACGAACGCTATAAACCGAGCTTAGTGGGTCACCATGGCGGTAGAGGCTCTCACCTTTTTGTAGATGAACCCGTTCTTTTACTAGCGCATCCACTCTGCTGACATCGCTAGCGCTCAGACCAACGGGAAGGCAAAACTGCCCTAAAACGCAGACAGAGCATTTATTGTTTGGGGAGTCGGTGTTGGTGTAGTTCATGTTGAGAGTAATTATGAGACCAGTTTATGCTATTGGGGTGAAACCTGAGTCTTTTTACCTCTACCCTAAAGTGAGTCCATGCTAACCGCCAGCCTCCTATTGGCCATATTTTTGGGCTCCCTGGTGAGTGGTTGGCACTGCGCCTTGATGTGTGGTGGCATAGCAGCCGCAATAGAGCGTCCAATATTGGTTTTGACCCCCATTCGAAGCAAATCTGAACTCTTTTTTCTGCAACTCATCATGCACTTAGGCCGTCTAACGACCTATATGCTACTTGGCGCCTTAGCTGCTTGGTTGGGAGTTCTTGTGTGGCAGCAAAGTCTGATTCCGCTCCAGCGCCCTCTATATGCCTTTACTGCTGTGATTTTGATCTGGATGGGGATACGCCTATTATGGCGCGGTCAGGGGAGCCAGAGCTCACCAGGTAGGTGGTTTGGGGCAAAAATAGCAGCCTTGTGGGCGCGTTATTTTGGACAAATGGCCAGTCGTCCTTCCCGGTGGTTCAGTGGGATGCTATGGGGTCTAGTGCCTTGTGCGCTGGTTTATAGCGTTCTACCCTTAGCATTTTTATCTGGCGATGTATTGACGGGGGCAACGTTGATGTTGGCTTTTGGCTTGGGAACCCTGCCTAATCTCTTATTGATCTCAAAATTCTCAGCAGCTTTAACTCAGTTTGGCCACTACGCTTGGGTACGGTATTTGTCGGCTGCCCTGTTTGTAACTGCAGGAGGGTTTGGGCTTTATCGAGCCTGGGTTTTGCCCGAGGCTTTATTAAAAGGTGGTTTTTGTTTTTCTTAGAGGGATTTGGTAGCCGCCTGAATACCCAGACTAAGATCGGAATATAAACAATCAGCATTGACCTTTTCTAATAGACCGCTACGTTCTGCTACGTCATGGGGTTGGTGTGCTAGTCCACAAATAATCAGCTTGACACCAGCAGCATCGCATTGATGTTTTAACTCCATGACAGTTTCCATACCAGAGGCATCAACGTAAATCACATTCTTTAAATCGAGGATCAAGGTTTCGCTAGGTAAATTCTGCTCAATATTTTCTAGTAACTGCACTGCGCCAAAAAAGATTGCGCCGTAGATGCGATAGGCAGCGATTTTTCCTACTTGATTTTGGAGAGCAGGAAAGTCTTTGACATCGGCGGTCTCACAACGCGATAAGCTAGAAATACGGTAGATGAAAGTAATAAATGCGAGTAGCAGACCTACTTCCACTGCGACTGTTAGATCGAGAATGATTGTTAATGCAAAGACACTGAGCATCGTCAGTCTATAAGCTAGACGAAACTGTTTCAGATCAACAAACTTCCTCCACTCACCCATATTCCAGGCAACGAACACAAGGATGGCAGCAAGGCTGGCCAGTGGCACGTTTTTTGCGAGAGGTGCTGCAAACAAAATCACTAACAGGAGTGTGAGGGCATGAACGATGCCAGCAATTGGCGTGCTACCACCGCTTTGTACATTGGTTACGGTTCTTGCAATAGTGCCTGTAGCGGGCATGCCTCCAAAGAAAGGGCTTACTAGATTAGCAAGTCCTTGTGCCATGAGTTCTTGATTGGGATCATGACGATCATGAATCATGCTGTCCGCTACTCTGGCGCAGAGCAAGGATTCGATAGAACCTAGCAGTGCAAGTGTCAGGGCGGGCATGATGACAAACTGTGCCGTATCCCAGCTTACTGGAATCCATTGAAAATGAGGGAGTCCAGAAGGGATACCGCCAAAACGACTGCCGATGGTATCAACAGGAAGATTCATGACTGATGTGATGACAGTTGCCAAGACCATTGCCACGACAGTGCCGGGTAGATGACTTAACCAACCCAGGCGACTTTGGAAATGCCTCCAGACAATGAGTAGGCACAGACTGCCAAGGGCTAGTGCTAATGCAATCAGATTGACGGTATCAGTCGCCATATAAAGCGCCTGAATACTACCAAAGAAGTTGGCTGGCATTTTAGGAATGGCGAGACCAAAGAAATCTTTCATCTGAGAAAGCCCAATCAGAAAAGCAATGCCATTGGTAAAGCCAATAATGACTGCAATCGGAATAAATCGAACCAGCGTGCCTAAGCGAAAAAGCCCCATGACAAATAGAAATATTCCAGACATGGCAGTTGCTAGCAATAGATTAGCCACACCATAGCGATCAACAATGCCATACACAATCACGATAAAGGCGCCCGCTGGACCGCCAATTTGTACACGACTGCCGCCTAATACCGAAATGAGCCCACCCGCAATAATGGCGGTAAAAATACCTGCCTCGGGCTTGAGTCCACTAGCAATTGCAAATGCCATTGCTAGGGGTAGAGCAACCACACCCACCGTAAGCCCAGCAAAGACATCCTTGGTAAAAAGTGTGCGGTTATAACCTTTAAAGGAGCTGAGAAGCTTTGGTTGATAAGACACTAGATTGTTTTGAGTTTAGGCAACTCGTTCTCCCACCCAGTAGGCAAGGCAGGAACTTATAGCGGTCACGAAGCTTCCCCAAGCTATATCGATCAGTGCCAAGCGGGTTGGAAAATCTCTGATGACTGCTAAGTTGGTGAGGTCATAAGTCATATAGCAAAACAGACCAAACAGTGCGCCATATTGCAACGCATAAATCCAGGATTGTTTTGATAAGGCTGGAATGATGACAAAAATACACACACCAACGGCATAGAGAAGATAGAAGCTTAGGCCAACCCAAAGCTTGGGCTCGTTAGCCATCAGATCGCCCATTTCAGCGCGATAGAGATTTTTGGCAATGCCTAGTAGCCAGGTCAAGTCGATTAGCACGAGACTAAAGAGAAAAGTCAGATAGACCAATAAATACCGGAGCAATTTTTACCCTTTGTACTTTTGTAGCTTTATATTCAGTATTATGATGGAAAGAGTGGTGAATTAGTTCAATTTAAAGGGAGTTGATATGTTTAAGCATTTATTAGTGCCTGTGGATGGTTCTGACGTCAGCAAGAAATCTTTGAAAAAGGTTGCCGAACTCGCTAAGTCTGATGGTGCAGTAGTAACTTTAGTTTATGTTTCTGATCCAATGCCTCCTATGGTGTATTCAGATAGCACTATGGGTTATGGAGTATCCGCAAAAGAACACCTCAAAGCTTGTGAAAGTTATGCTAAAGATGTCTTTAAAAAGGCTGCTACTCAGTTAGGTGCTGGTGTGAGTGCAAAATCTTTGCATATCTCGAATTCAGTATTGGCAGAAGGTATTCTGGACGCCGCTAAAACAGCCAAGGCTGATGTGATTGTGATGGCATCGCATAAGCGTACTGGTATTAAGGGTGTCTTATTGGGAAGTGAAACTCACGAAGTGATCGTGCACTCAAAGTTACCCGTTTTAGTACTGGGTTGATTGCTGATTTACCTCAATAGAATAGGGTCCTCTGGACCCTATTTTTTTGCCTATAGATAACTCAGTATTGCTTGTGGAACTTTAATTTTGAGGCGGACTTCCCAGTAGCAAAATTTCTCGAGTGAGTTGACCACTCTCGCTATCGCGCATTGACCATAAATCCAATTGCATCCTAGGAGAATAGGGGTCTACATAGATGCCATCTTTTCTGAGTTCAAAGTGAAGGTGCGGACCAGTTGATCTACCAGTCGATCCTACATAGCCAATCTCAAGACCACGTCTAACTTCATTACCTAAAGCCAGTTCAACGTTGTAATTACTCAGGTGTGCGTAATAAGTGCGATAGCCTCCTGGGTGCTCCAGAATTATCAGGTTACCAAAAGCGCCGTTAAAGCCAAGGTGCACAACTCTGCCATTCGCTACGCTAAATACTGGTGTACCAATAGGGGCAGCGTAATCTACTCCCATATGGGCGCGGTAGCGTTGTTTGGGAACGGCTACAGGTGCAGTAGCGTTTGTATTAGCCGCAATCTTGGTGGGTCTTTTGCGTGTGACTGGAACATTACCAACTCCACGTGAAATTCGTCGATAGCTCAAGGGATTAGTCCAGAATGCACGCTCAATGGCTTCACCACTTCCTGTAAAAAATCCACCTGGAATGTCATCGCGTTCCAACCAAAATGCACTAGCAAATACTTCCTTGTTAGTAGGGTCCAGAATTTCAGCAGCCCAAATTTGAGCCCAATGATCACGATCTCCAAAGTCGACTAGCAGGCGAACCACACTGTTAGTACTTTCAAGCGTGTTACTGTCTTCTGGATAGATTTGTTTGATTAATGAATTGAGTTCCCACACAAGCTCTACAGGTAGCGTGTCGCTCACTTTACGTGGGTCATAGAGCACATCCCTTAAGGGGAGCTCAATTTCGGTATAGCGCTTAGATTCATCGCGTAGATAGTCTTGCTGTACTAAGAAGCCACCCGCAACGGATGGAGTAAAAGTCCAAATCTCAGTTTTAGCATCCTGAATCGGGCCATTCATGATGCTCAGAGAATCAAAGCGATTTCGGCTTCCCAAAGCGACTGCATACGGAATGCAATTACCACGCATGCGATCAAAGAAACCTTTAGATTGATTCTTGAAGAACTCAGAAAATTCTGGATTATTGATACCTAAGTTGGTGGGTAAATTGCCTTCGCTAAAACTACGCCTATAACAACCTCGTTGCACCCTGTAATCTAGATTACCTGTGGTATCGCCTACAAACTCATTGGCATCTTTGCTGCGCAAGATTTCTGGGTTAAGGCTATTAGACTTCGATGATTGCCTAGCTGCGGTATCTTTAAAGCCAACCGATTTAGTATTCGGAATCGTGGCTTTTTGACGCACTTGAGGTGTTTTATTATCTCCCGCCTTAGTAGTTTGAGCTTGGCTTAGGTTGATTAGTCTGAAGCCGGGTAATGGGGTAGCGGCAAAAATAGCGAGACCGATAAAGATTAGCCTCCCTCTGGTAAGGAGCTTAAGAGGGAGCGCATCTATTTTCACTGGGTAATTATCTAATAATGTGAAGCCCACCTCAGATATTTATGCTGTTTCGCAGCAATTTGACCTACACCACTGAGGTTTATTTCACTGCTGGTAGATTAATTTTCATCTGGGGCTAGCTTTAGAACATCAAATGCCGCTTTTAGACGAATTTCATAATTTTTCTTTACCTTAGCCGCTTCATCTGCTGGCCATTTTCTAAATCCTTCACCTTTGGCGATACCGCTCTTGCCTGCTTTTACTAAGTCCATGACACAAGCAGGGGGCGCAGTAATGTTGGAGAGTGATGGGTAAATTACCTCAGCAGCTAAAGTCATACCTTCCCACCCAGAAATTTCTTTTTGGGTCATAGGACCTACTGCAGCATAGCGAAAGCCAAAGCTGTAGCGAACAGCGGTATCAATATCATCTGGTGTGGCGATACCTTCTTGAACGAGCGATAGGGCTTCGCGCATTAAGGCATGTTGGATACGGTTAGCTAAAAATCCAGGAATATCCTTTTTAACTAAAACTGGTTTTTTGCCATGGGCGCGATAAAACTCACATAGCTTCTCGGCTAAGGCTGGATCTGATTTTTCACCTAAAACAATTTCCACCAAGGGTACTACGTGGGCTGGCATAAAGTAATGCGCATTAAACATGCGATGCGCAGTAGTGAGACCTTTTGCAATATTGCTAATGGGAAAGCCTGAACTGTTGCTGCCAATAGGCACATGAGCGGGAACGCGTTTATCCAAATCCGCAAATAATTCTTTTTTGAGGTCCATCCGCTCTGAAACCGTTTCAATCACAAAGTCGGTATCGGCCCAATCACTCCAATCTGCAATAGTGCCACCAATGAGCTGCCCGCCAAGATTGCGCCATTTGAGATCAATTGCATCAGCGCAAGCTTCAATCGCTTGAAAGGTGCTATCGGCCTTGGCTTGGTCACGACCCAGAATAATGGTCTTTGCCCCATATGCCAGAAATCCAGCTGCGATTCCAACCCCCATCGTGCCTGTGCCAATCACTACGACTTTGCTCATCTTTATTCCATTCACTAAGTTGGTTTGAATTTGAATTATTCCTTATTTAGGAACCCTCCAATGATTTATATTCTAGATACAATCGTTTTTTGATTAAGGAACCCAGATGCCTATTATCGAGTCCATACAAGTTGCCTCAGTTGCCGTACCTTTAGACAAGGTGACCTCATTCTCAACGAGAACTGTTTCTGAGCGGCATTATTGCTTAGTTAAGGTCCGCGGCAAAGATGGCAATGAAGGTATTGGGTTTTGTTATGTCGGTAGTGCCGGTGGTGATATTGCCAAGCTTGCAGTGGAGCAATTGCTTGCACCAAAACTCATCGGTCAAAATAGTCATCGTAGCGAAGGCCTTTGGATAGAGATGTATAACGAATCCATTTTGCAAGGTCGCACGGGTGCCGTCATGCGCGGCATCTCCATTTTGGATACTGCGCTTTGGGACCTCAATGCCCGCTCTGCAAAATTACCTTTGCATCACTACCTTGGTTCTGTAGTTGATGATCGTGTACCCGCTTATGCAAGTGGTGGTTATTACTTAGCAGGTAAGACGCCTGCTAAGTTAGGCAAGGAGATGGAGTCATATGTGAAGCAGGGCTTCAAGGCTGTCAAAATGAAGGTAGGCCGTTTATCTCCTAGCGAAGAAGAGGCCCGAGTAAAAGCTGCTCGCCAGGCGATTGGTGACGATATCTTATTAACGCTGGATGCGAATAATGCTTGGCGCGATTTACCCACAGCGCTTGAATATATTCGACGCTTTGAAGCCTATAACCCCTATTGGATTGAGGAGCCATTTTCTCCCGATGCCATTGATTTGCATGCGGCCTTAGCTCGTCAAACCAAAATCAATGTTGCTACTGGTGAGATGGAAGCGGGGCGCTGGCGCTTTAGAGAATTGATTGATGCTGGCGGCGCAGCTATTTTGCAATCTGATGCTGCTGTATGTGGCGGCATTACTGAGTGGCGTCGTATCTCTGCTTATGCAGATGCCAAAGGGATTACAGTTTGTCCTCATTGGATGCATGATTTGCATGCGCCTTTAGTGGCAGCGACGCCGAATGCCCGTTTTGTTGAGTTCTTCTTGGATGATCAGGTACTTAATTTCCGCAGACTCATTAATAAGCAGTTAACTTTTAAAAATGGTGATTTAATTTTGCATCAAACACCTGGCCTAGGTTTTGAGTTTGATGAGGCAGCGATCAAAAAATATGCAGGAAAAGCGGCTTGGACTAAGATTGCATCGATCAGATGAGTACCTTAAAAACAATTTCTGTAACCAGAGCAGAAGAATTCATTGCGCAAGTCCTTGCTGCTGCAGGGGTTCCTCTGGGCGATGCTCAGCAAGTAGGTCAGTTGATGGTGCGCTCTGATCTGGCTGGAGCCGATGGGCATGGCATTTTTCGTTTGCCAGCTTACATGAAGCGCATCAAAGCAGGTGGTGCCAATTTGCACCCAAAGATTGCCTTGGAAAAAGATCGTGGTGCATTAGGCTTATTGAATGGGGATAACGCACTCGGTCATTTGGTGATGGCTAAAGCAGTAGAGCTTGCGATAGAGCGTGCTCGCCAATTTGGGGTAGCTTGGATTGGGAGTCATCACGGCAATCATTCCGGGGCTGCCTCTGTTTATGTACGCATGATTGCGGAGGCTGGTTTGGTAGGCATTTATATGGCAGTTGGTAATGCTAACCATATGGCCCCTTGGGGTGGTATTGATTTATTACTCTCAACCAATCCTATTGCCATTGCAGTTCCAGCAAAAAATCGCCCCATCGTTCTTTTGGATATGGCTACGACTGTTGCGGCTTACGGCAAGGTCAAACTGGCTGCTCAACGGGGTGAACAAATGCCTGAAGGCTGGATGATCGATAAACAAGGTAAGCCTTTAACTGATCCGCAGCGCTCTAGCGAGGGCTCTCTACTACCGATTGGAGACTACAAGGGCTATGGCTTAGCCTTGATGGTGAGCTTGCTGGCAGGTTCTTTAAATGGTGCTGCTGCTGGCAAAGATACGATTGATTTCAATGCACATCATGAGCTTACAACTAATACAGGACAGGTAGTGATTGCAGTAGACCCCGCTGCTTTTGGAGATGTCGATGTATTTTTAGAGCGTGTGACTAAGGTAGTGGAAGATATTGCGCGTTCAAGAAAATTACCAGGAGTTGAGCATATTCATATACCCGGAGAAGGCGCTGCAGCAACTTTTGCTAAACGCACTAAAGAGGGCATTCCAATCTCCTCTGAATTGCTTGCCAGTTTGAATGCTTGTGCTACAGAGTGGGGCGTACCAACCTTGGCTTTGTAAAGTGTTAATAAGCTGATAAGCTTGTTCCGTAAAAGCTGTCATCACGAATTATAAAAAGTCATAGGAGACTTAAATGAAGTTGTTATCCATTGCGGCGCTTGGCCGTCAAATTGTTCTTACTACTTCTTTGGCAATGGCTGTAGGCTCAAGTTTTGCCGCATACCCAGATAAGCCTATCAAAATGTTGATTGGTTATGCACCAGGAAGCTCAACTGATATTGTGGGTCGCATGGTTGCGCAGGACCTCAGCTTGCTTTTAAAACAGCCCATCATCGTCGAGAACCGTGGTGGCGCTGCTGGAAGTATTGCAGCTGATGCAGTTGCCAAAGCTACACCCGATGGTTACACCATACTATTTGCACAAAATGGCCTAGCTATTAACGTTGCCGCTAATCCCAAACTGCCATTCAATGGCATGAAGGACTTGCTTCCAGTGGTGGGTGTTTCTGCTACGCCTCATATTCTGATTGTGAATAATAACTCGCCCATCAAAAATGTTGCTGAGTTACTCGCTGATTTAAGAGCTAATCCAGGTAAGCGGAGTTTCGCCTCTTCTGGCATTGGCAATTCTGATCATATGGCCGGAGAATTATTTTTATCGTTAACCACTACCCAAGCAATCCATGTACCTTATAAAGGCGGCTCTCCTGCGGCAACTGATGTACTCGGTGGTCAAATTGATTTCTATTTTGCCGGCATGCCAGTTGGCTATCCCTTGTATAAAGCTGACAAAGTGCGCGCGCTAGCAGTGACCAGCAAACATCGTTTTAGTGGAACTCCAGAACTACCCACTATTTTAGAGTCCGGTGTTGCAGAGTACGACATGGCTTTATGGCAAGGTGTATTTGTGCCTGCGGGAACGCCTAAAGAGGTTATGAGTACATTGACTGCGGGCGTTTTGAAGGTGTTGGATACCCCAGAAATGAAAGATCGCTTTATTAAGTCTGGAGTGCAAATTGCGCCGTTGACTCAAGCGCGCTTTAGCGACTTGTATTTCTCAGACATCACCCGCTGGAAGCGAGTGATGGAGAAATCGAATATTAAGTTAGATTAATTTTGTATTGACCAACTACCGCTAACTTATTTAAGCGATAGTTGGTTTTAACTTCCTGTGTCTGATGGTTTGGGTAATTAAAACCAAAGCAAATCCCACAAAGCCAATGACATCAGCCTCAGTTGATGGGTATGCTAAAGCTACACCTGCCAACACCATAATGACCCGCTCATAGATTTTGGTTTTTTCAATAAACCATCCTTGCAGTCCGCCTGCTAGGCAAATAATGCCAACAACTGCCGTAAATGATATCCAGGCAATCTGCATCCAATCAGCCTGAGCCAGCGCATCGGTAGATCCCATCAACAAGAGGCTGACACCAGATTTATCAAGCACAAACATGAATGGCACCAAGATTGCAGGCGCAACATATTTCCAGGTCTGCAGAGTTGTCTTATAGGGATTGCCTTTACAGATTGCCGCTGCCGCAAATGGTGAGAGGGCTGTTGGAGGAGAAACTTCTGAAAGCACGGCGTAATAGAAGATGAACATATGTGCCGCAAATGCAGGCACGCCCAAATTAATGAGTGCTGGTGCGGCGATTACTGCGCAGATGATGTATGAGGCGGTTACCGGCACGGCAAGGCCCACAACCCACACTACAAGCGAGGTAAAGATAGCCGTCAGCAAGAGTGAGCCGCCTGCATATTGAATCACGATAGAGCTGAATTTAAGACCTAGGCCTGTCAGGGTCACAGTGCCAACAATCAGGCCGGCGCCTGCACAGGTTGCGGCAATTGCTAGAACGCTGGTCGAGCCATTGGCAAGGGCTTTGGTCAGATGAGATTTGTATAGCCCTGAAAAAAACGGCTCTTTACCTTTAAACCAAGCCCATGGAATGATGGCAGAGTCTTCGCGCAGCATACTAGATAAAGCAGAAACAACAGTTGCCCAAAATACGGACATGACTGGCGAAAAGCCAAAAAGCATGAAGACAACAATCGAGATAAGAGAGAAGAAGTGGAACCAGTATTTTTTAGTCAGTTGCCAAGCGCTTTCAGCGGCCTTGAAATGGATGTTTTTCATCCCATATTTGCGCACATCGATTTCTACCATGACAAATAAGCCGAGATAAAAAAGAATGGTTGGAATCGTCGCCATTAGCAGCACGTCTAAATAGGAAATCTTTAGAAAGTCCGCAATCAGGAAGGCGGCAGCACCAAGTACGGGTGGAGAGATAATTGCACCCAGACCTCCGGCTGCTAATAGCCCCCCAGCGGCATTTTTTTCATAGCCTACTTTTTCTAGCATGGGGGCTGCAACAGAGCCTACGGTCACTGTAGTCGCTACTCCAGAGCCTGATGGTCCACCCATCAAGAATGAAGAAAGGACAATCGTTCTGCCAACGCCGGAAGATTTTCCGCCCATAGCAGCAAAAGAGAAGTCAATGAAGAATTTGCCAGCGCCCGTGAATTGCAAGAAGGCGCCAAAGATCGTGAAGAGAATAATTAATGTCGCAGAGACATCTACTGCTGTACCGTAGATACCCTCCAGAGTCATATACATATAACCTACTAAGCGATCAAGTTCATAACCTTTGTGTGTCCAAGGTGCTGGTAGGTAGTTACCAAAGAGTGCATACAGTAAAAATAGACCCGTAACTGATACCAAAATGAGACCATTAGTTCTTCTGACGGCTTCAAGAATCATGAGAATAAGGCAGACTCCAACAAAAACATCCATTTGATTTGGGAAAGTATTTCTGTCAAATAACTCATCCCCAGCATTGAGGATGTAATAGGCAATAGCAATGGCGCCAATGGCAAATAAAATATCCCACCACATCAAGCGATTTTTGAAGCGGGTTGCAATTGGGAAACTTAGGAATACCAGAAATAGCATGAGTGCAACGTGAATCACTCTTAATTGCTGTGTAGGGACAATGGAGTAAGCGGCATATAAATGGAACAAGGACATGCCAACCGCTACCAAGGTGATGAATTTAGCTAAAACCCCCTTGTAATCATTGGAGTCACCTTCCTCTTGCTTAATAAAGGCATCTAATTTTTCTTGTGTTTCATTATCAATTACCGCTTGGTTCATGTCTCAACCTATTTTTATTTAGTATTGGTTTACGGTTATAAAAAACTCAGGGTTAAATATATCTAACCCTGAGTTGGCCGCTTAGTTCACTGAGGTATTTTTTTCTTTAAAGTATTTCAACGCACCAGGATGAAAATCAATTGGGGTGGATTTTTGTTTCTGATTTTCAAGTTTGACGTTCATATATTCTTGATGAGTTCGAACTAAATCCAGCTTGTTATCAAAAATTGCTTTCACAATTTTGTAAGCCTCAGCATCAGACATATTGGCATTTACAACTAAGATATTCGCTACTGCAGCAACTTTATTGTCTTGAGTCATGCCGCTATAAGTTGCTTTTGGAATGAGGGTAGGAAAATAGAGGTTGCCATATTTTTTATTCATCGCTGGGATTTCATCGGTGGTATCAACCATCACAATTTTCATACCAGGACTATTCGCTAAATCAGTTACTGCTGCTGTAGGTAGGCCGCCAACCCAAAAGAATGCATCAATCTTTCTGTCTTTGATTGCATTTACAGACTCAGCAACACTTAAGCGCTCACGCTTCACATCTTTATCTTTGTCAATGCCTGCGGCTTCAAGCAGACGAAAGGCCATGACTTCAGTAGCACTTCCAGGCGAGCCCGTGCTAATACGTTTACCTTTAAGGTCCTTCATGGATTTAACGCCCGTGCCTTCCACGGTTGCTACGTGCATTAAGTTTGGATAAAGCACTAATAGGGTTCGTAGATCCACCTTCCTGCCAGTAAATTTACCTTCCCCATCTTTGGCATCTTTAGCTGCATCAGCCATAGAAAAACCAACATACGGTTTGCCGGTACCAATCAAGTTGAGGTTATCTACTGAGCCGCCGGTAACTTCAGCGGTTGCAGACATACCGGGTACTTTGCTAGAGAGTACTGCGGCAAGGCCACCACCCATTGGGTAATACACCCCGCCTGTGCCACCAGTGGCAATTGAAATATTTTGTGCTTGTGCGCCACCCCATAACAAGGTGAGTATGAGAGTCATTATTTTGATAAATTTCATTTTCTGTCTCCTATTGGATTTTGTATGACTTAAAGACCGGGCATGCTGAAGTTAATTTGTTGTAACTCACCAAGTAATTTTGCTTGCTGTTCTGCACTCAACTGCATCAGTGGTGGCCGAACTTTGAGCCACTCAGGATTTTTACTGAAATGCGCAACAGCAGTTTTCATGCCAGCAATCATTTGGTATTGTGCAAAGACTGAGCGAACTTGATCTAAGTCTGCTTGTTTTTGATCTGCATCTGCTGCACGCCAATTCGCGGCTAAGTCTGCAATGGCTTTTGGATTCACGTTAGCGGTTGCCGAGATACAGCCAACACCACCGGCGCGTAGTGTACGCATTAAGAAAACTTCACTACCAGCGTATACGCGAAAGCCTGCTGGGGCTAAAAGTTTAATGACAGATTCGGTATAAGCCCAATCTCCAGAGCTATCTTTCATTCCAACCACAGTCTTTGGATACTCTTTTACTAGGCGCTCTAGCAAAGAAAGGCTTAAGGTAATTTTTGTCACTGGCGGGATGTTGTAGATATAGATTTGCAATGCTGCGTTACCTACTTTTTGAATCACCTCAGAATAGAAGGCAAAAAGGCCATCATCGGTGACATCCTTGTAATAGAAAGGCGGCAACATCAATACACCAGCGCATTTGAGATTCACGGCATGACTAGTCATGTTGACCGTGCCATCAATTGAAGTAGCTCCTGTGCCTGGCATCATGTGGGCTGGATTGAGGCCTCCCTCGATCAGTGCTGTCAAGGCACTTATTTTTTGGCGGGCAGACATCGAATTTGCTTCTGAGTTTGTACCAAATACTGCCTGACCAACCCCATTTGCCTCAAGCCACTGACATTGTTTGAGAAGAGCCTGGGTATCAGGACTGCCATCTGCTTTGAATGGGGTGAGAACTGGTGAAAGAACTGCTGGCAGCGTGGAAGGGTGCAAAGTCATGGTCATGCTAACTCCAAGTTAATTTGGTACTTCTGTAAGAAGTGGCTGTTCATTAAAAAAGGCTTCTAAATTATCTACGGCTAAGTTGGTCATGGCTACTCTCGTTTCTGAGGTGGCGCTTCCAATATGAGGCGTTAATAAAACATTATCTAAGTTTAGGAACGCCGGATTAGGATTAGGTTCATTGTCGAACACATCGAGGGCTGCACCAGCTATTCTTTTTTGTTGCAGTGCATATAAAAGAGCTTGCTCATCCACTACGCTACCACGGGCAATGTTGATGAGGTATGAGTTAGGCCCGAGAGCCTCAAGGATTTCAGAGTTAATGATTTTATCGGTTGCTGGACTGGCAGGGCAAGCCAGAAACAGGATGTCTGATTCTTGCGCTAATTCTTTTACATTGGGGATGTAGCGGTAAGGCACCTCTTTTTTGGCGGGGCCGCTATAAATCATTTCTACCTTAAAGGGTTCAAGTCGTTTTGCCAGATCTTGTCCAATTCGTCCCATTCCTAAGATACCCACTTTTTTACCGGCCAGGGTCGTAGTTAAAGGAAATAGTCCTTTGGACCAAGCGCCACTTTTCAGGAACTCTTGAGATTGAGGTAGGCGACGTATTAGTCCAAACATCATGCCGATTGCTAGTTCACAAACCGCATCATTTAAGACGCCAGGGGTATTGGTGGCTTGAATGCCCTGTTGCTTGAGGTAATCGAGCGGGAGATTGTCGTAACCTACTCCGCAGGTTGCCACAAGGCGGATGCTCGGTATTTGCTTTACAAGGGCCTCAGGGAGTTTAGTGTTGGAGCGTACTAAAATAGCTTGGAAATTACCTGCTGGTACTGGGGCATTCGGATCTAAGAGGCAGGTAGGACTAAAGCGGCGGTAAATTTCCGCCTGCATAAGGTCAGGAAAATAGCCGACCTGCAGCACTGAATTGACTGGGATCATGTCTCACTTACTTTTTTATTGAAATAATGATGCCATTGTAAGTGGATTTGTAAGCCACTTTTACCTCTTTTAGGAGAAAACCAGATGTTGTTTACCCCAGCTGAAACTAAGGTAGTAATCATAGGTGGCGGCACCATGGGTGCTGATGTAGCAGCGGTATGTGCGCGTGGTGGCTGTGCGGTTCAAGTAGTTGAGCCCACCACGGAGAGGCGTGCTCTTTTGCCTGATTACTTTGTTAATACTTTGACTGATTTGGGATACGAGCATCGTACGCATTTGTTATCTGTTGCTGGCACACTTGAAGAGGTGGATTGGTCTGATGTTGATTTGGTGATTGAGTGCGTGCCAGAGCGGGTCGATATTAAGCAGCAGCTCTTTGCAAAACTTGAGCAGTATGCAAAACCTGAAACCGTTTTGGCAAGTAACAGCTCTAGCTTTCCCATTAGCGAAATCGCTAAAGGTTTAAAGACTGCGGCGCGTATGATTGGCCTACACTTTTTTATGCCTGCTCATTTAGTACCTTGTGTTGAGGTTGTTTATGGCGAGAAGACTTCTCCGATGGTCGGTGAAAGTTTGACCCGCTTAATGACGGCGTGCGGTATGGTCCCCGTCACCGTGAAAAAAGATTTACCAGGATTTTTAGCAAATCGTTTGCAGCATGCCCTATCTCGCGAAGCATTCGCCATGGTAGATGCTGGGATTGCAAGTCTTGAGGACATCGACAAGGCAGTGCGCTTTGGTTTTGGTTTTCGTTATTTGGCCGCAGGCCCTGTGATGCAACGTGATCATGCTGGACTTGAGATTCACGGCGCAGCGGGGGCCAGTATTTACCCATCCCTCAATAATTCTCCTAACATTGCTAAGTGCTTAAGTGAGCGCGTAGCTAGCGGTAAGTTAGGAATGAAGACTGGTGAAGGATTTTTTTCTTGGACATCTGAATCTATTAAAGCTGAACGTAAGCGTTATGACAATTTGCTGCGTGCTGGTTTGAAACTGATTCAGAAAGAATTGCCAGAGATTAAGTAATATCTTGGATGTGGAATTTGCGTAGATGTGGTGCTAGCTTGTAGGTAATTAGAACGATCCCTATAGTCGCAATTCCACCGAAAATGATGGACGGCACTAGACCCATGAGACTTGCAGCAATGCCTGACTCAAGGGCCCCTAATTCATTTGACGAGCCTATAAAAATACCGTTGATTGCGCTAATCCGACCCCGCATGTGATCTGGGGTTGTGAGCTGCACAATACTACTGCGAATGACTACGGAAATAGAGTCGCAACAGCCAGAAATAAATAAGAAAAAGGCGCATATCCAAAGGTGGGTCGAAAATCCAAAGCCGACTATCGCCAAGCCAAAACCTGCAACTGACAAAAATAGATATTTACCTGAGTCATTGAGGATTGGATGGCTAGCTAAGTAAATCCCGGTTAGAACTGAGCCTGCCGCAGGAGCCGCTCTGAGAATGCCTAGCACCTCGGGGCCAGCATGGAGGACCTCACTTACAAAAGCCGGCAAGATCGATACAGCGCCCCCAAATAGAACGGCAAACATATCAAGTGCCATGGTGCTCAGAATCAGCTCATGTTTTTTAACGTAGTCAAAACCCTCCATGAAGCTTTTTAAGAAATGCGTTGCTGGATTAGATGACTTTTCTTGCTGCAATTTAATGAGGGATACACCATAAAGGCTAATGAGTCCGCAAAAGGCAGCTAGCGCATAGGTCCAAGTAAGGCTGGTAAAGCCAATCATCAAACCACCAAGTCCAGGACCAGTGACGACGCAGATTTGAAAAGAAGCATTTGCATACGCCATGTATTTGGTGAGCTGATCGCGCGGAATGATTTGTCCAAAGAGCGCTTGATAGGAAGGGCGTAGCAAAGCTCTTGCCACACCAATGAAACCAACTGCGGTATATATCAATGGCACCGGTGGTGTTAACCAGCCAATGGCAATGGCGGTCAAAAATAAGGCTACCAAAATATGGATAATTGCTGCAATCGCAGAAATCAATTTTCGTGAGTAATGATCAACCGCATGGCCTGAGTAAAGCGCTAAAGCAAAATAAGGGACCAGTTCAGCAAGTCCAATTAACCCTAATGAGACAACGCTATGGGTAATCTCGTAAATATGCCAACCCACTGCGACCATCATGATTTGATAGCTTAGGGTTGCACCAACGCGGTACAGCAATAGGGTTCTAAAGGCTTGACTGGTTTTCATGAATTCCCTTTAGTTTAAAGGGGATAGTGTTTTATTCTATCGGTATGAAGAAAATTATTCGAATTTGGGACTTACCCATCCGCCTCTTTCACTGGCTTTTAGTGACCTGCGTTACTGGCAGCATCATTACTGTCAATATTGGCGGTAATGCGATGCCGTGGCATGGTTATTTTGGCTATGCCATTTTGATTTTATTGATTTTTAGAATTATTTGGGGTTTGGTAGGTTCAACCCATGCACGTTTTAGCAACTTCATTCCGAGCCGTGTCCGTTTATTTGATTATTTGCAAGGAAAATCCAATAGCGTTCTAGGGCATAACCCTTTAGGTGCTTTATCGGTGTTGGCTGTATTAATTTTTTTATTGATTCAAGTGATGACCGGTTTATTTGCTGATGATGAAATTGCTTTTCAGGGTCCCTTGGCTAAATATGTTTCTGAAAAGACCATCAGTATTTTTTCTCAAATCCATGAGGCAAATTCAGGTGTTATTTATGGCTTGATCGCACTGCATCTTGCGGCCATTTTCTATTACCAAAAAATAAAAGGTGAGAATTTAATTAAGCCAATGTTGGTAGGTGATAAAGAAATTGACCCAAGCGAGGAGGCAAAATACTTACCTGCTGACTTGGGTCGGCCCTCCAACGATGGAGGTTTGCAAAGAGGCTTAGCGCTATTCTTGCTAAGTGTTATTGCAGTAGTAGTGGGTTACTTGGTTACTTCTTCCTAAAGTCATCATGACAGGCTTTACAGGCTTGGCCTGTAGCGCCAAATGTTTTCTTAATGTTTTCTAAGTCGCCAGATTGGGCTGCTTTATTCAGTTCAGCCACTGCCAGCTGCATTTTTTCTGAAGCGCTTTTGAATTTTGCATTGTCAGACCAAACATCTGGTTTTGCTTTGCCACCTTCTGTCCCTGGACCAAAGGCTTGCCAAGGTAGAGTAGACATCATGGCAACAATGGCTGCGTTCTTAGCAACATCATCTTTATTGTATGGTGCTTCGCCTTTAACTACGGCGCCAATTCTGCCGAAGTGATTACCCATCACAGTAAAGACACTCTCGCGATACTCCACTGCTTTTTCTGCATTCTGAAATTGGGCGAATGCAGTGCCACTAGTAGCGAGTAATGCTGCTGTACTTAAAATAATATTTTGTAATTTCATAAATGGTCTCCATTGGTTTGTTTGGACTGCTTAGAATCAGAATATCCCATAACAAAATTTCTTGCAGGAGCTAGAAAATCATCTTTAAGGGTGTAATCAGGAGATTAATGATTCCCAGGAAAAAACTATTCAAAGGGCTCATCCATAAGCTACCAATAATCCCCGTGAACATGAGCCCCAGGACAATAAAAAACCCCCATCTTTCCAATTTATCAAGCGCTAGTGACTGCCGAGTTGGTAGGAGGCCTGAAAGAATACGCCCCCCATCAAAAGGTGGAATGGGAAGAAGATTAAATATCAGTAAACCTAAGTTCCACATAACGCCTGCTTCGGCCATAGAGGTGAAAAAAGGCTCATTGAGCTGCGCACCTTTAAGGATTACCCAAAGCGCCGCCCAAATAAGCGCTTGAATAAAGTTTGAGCCTGGACCGGCTAGGGCTACCCAAATTGAGTCGATTTTAGGGTTACGAAGGCGCCCAAAGTTGACGGGTACTGGCTTGGCATAGCCAATCAGAAAAGGGGAATGGGTCAAAATTAATAACAAAGGTAGGAGAATGGTCCCAACTGGATCGATATGTTTCATGGGGTTCAGGCTGACTCTGCCTAGCACATAGGCCGTGTTATCACCAAGCCTGCGGGCTGCATAGCCATGGGCAGCCTCATGAATGGTGATGGCAAAAATCAGAGGAATCGCATTAATGGCGACAGCTTGGATAGAATAGTCAGTAATCATGGCAATATGATATCTATAGGAGTGAATTGTGACTGACGATAAGAAACCTGAATCAAAAAACCCGGCTAAACCTGTTGTAGCTAAGCCAGCCCCGCGTCCACCAGCCCCCAAAGGCCCTTCAGGCCCAGCTGGACGTCCTCAAGCAGGCTTTGGCGGTGGAAAAGCCATGATGCGCAAGGCTGGACGCGGCCGATAGTGGATAATTACGCTATTAATTAATGTGTTTAACGAGGAATTAGCATGAACGAATGGCACAACGAACCCAAGGCAGAAATCAACAAAAAGATCATTACATTGGTCGTGATGTTGGCTGCAGCTACTAGCTTAGCGATTTTGTTTGCATTAGTTGCAGCGCATACTGGTTACGTATTCGGCTAATACCGGTTATTGATGACTAGCCATCGCCAACCTGCAGTATTTGCTGGCCATGGCAGTCCTATGTATGCCATAGAGCCCAATCGCTATACAGCAGCTTGGACTCATTTAGGTAAATCTCTGCAGCGCCCAGATGCTATTTTGGTCATCTCGGCGCATTGGGTCACCCGAGGTGTTTGGGTTACCGCTATGCCTCAACCAAAAACCATTCATGATTTTGGCGGATTTCCGCAGGCCCTGTTTGATATTGAGTATCCAGCCCCAGGGAGTCCTGCCTTGGCCGAGCGTGTTAAAGAATTATTGAGTGTTCCTGTGGTGATGGAAGAGAATGAGTGGGGCATCGATCATGGTGCTTGGTCCATTCTGAAATATCTTTATCCCGCTGCAGATGTGCCAGTAGTGCAGTTAAGTCTTGACGGATCCATGTCAGCCCGTGAGCACTATGAGTTAGCAAAGCAATTACAACCATTGCGCGATGAGAATATCTTAATCTTGGCTAGTGGCAATGTTGTCCATAATCTTCGGACGATTCATTGGCAGGATGGGGCGCAACCCTATCCATGGGCTAAGGAGTTCAACGATTTTTTTGTTTCTGAGATGAATGCGAACCATCATGAGACTGTGATTGATTGGGAGTTGGTTGGCGATGCTGCCCATTTATCAATACCTACGCCAGAGCATTACTGGCCAGCCTTATATACACTTGCTTTACAGTCTGACGGTGAGCATGCCACAGTATTGGTCGATGGAATTGAAATGAGTTCCATTGGCATGCTAAGTTTTTCTATTCAATAGAGCAATCAATATGTGGCTATCCATTCTTGTAATTTTCTGTGGCGCTGGTTTAGGTGCACTCCTGCGTGCCGGTTTTAATCTCCTCACAGTGGGTTTTGTATCAGTGATCCCGTTGGGCACCTTGTTATCCAACTTAGTAGGCGGCTATCTGATTGGCCTTGCCGTAGCTTACTTTGGCAATAATCCAAGCCTCTCGCCTGAGTGGCGCTTACTTGTCGTTACTGGATTTCTGGGGGGGTTGACTACCTTCTCGAGTTTTTCAGCTGAAGTAGTTGGGTTGATGCAGCGGGGTGAAATGACTTGGGCGCTTGGTACTGCACTAGCACACCTCATTGGATCTTTAGCTCTGACCTTCTTGGGTATTTTGAGTTATCAAGCGCTGAAGTAATCGGTCATAAACTCTAGAGATCACTCTGGTTTGATGTTCGCTGTTTTTACAACCGTGCCCCACTTAGCAGCTTCAGATTTGATGAGGGTTGCGAAATCAGCTGGTGTCCCACCACCAATTTCATTTCCTTGAGAAAGCATTAACTCCCTCAGTTGAGGATCTTTCAGCGCCTCATTAGCAGCAGCATTCAGTTTGTCGATAATCCCTTTAGGGGTACCTTTGGGTGCTATCAAGCCCTGCCAGTTCAATACTTCTACCTTGGGATAACCCACTTCAGCAAAGCTTGGAATATTTGGCAGGAGTGGCGAGCGTTTCTTACTAGTGATTGCAATAGCACGGAGTTTGTCAGCCTTAACGCTGGGCATCGCAGAATACATTTGGTCGAACATCATCGTCACATTGGCAGCCATTAGATCTGTAAGACCTGCCGAGCCACTCTTGTAGGGTACATGAATCATATCGATCCCTGCACTTTGTTTGAACAACTCTGCTGAGAGTTGATGACTGCCACCAATACCACCAGAAGAGAAGGTCAGTTCGCCCGGTTTAGCTTTGGCTGCATCAACAATATCTTTGACTGTTTTATAAGGTGAGTTTGGGTGAACAACCAAAACCAGTGGCCCTTTTTCAATGAGAACAATCGGTGTTAGATCTGTCTCTGGGTCGTAACGTAAATTGCCAAAGAGAGTTTTGTTAACAGCCATCGGCGCAAAGTTGCCCATACCAATGGTGTATCCGTCTGGAGCTGCTCTAGAAATAAATTCTGTACCAATATTCCCTCCGGCCCCAGGTTTGTTATCCACGATGATGGACTGATTCAAAATCACACCCATTTTTTGGGCAATCTGCCGGCTTCGTGAATCTGCACCACCACCCGCTCCGTAAGGAACGATAAAGTTGATGGGTTTGTTCGGGTAATTGGCTTGCGCTGAGCTAGTAATCGGGCTCATGAGTGTGGTTATAGCCAGTGTTGGCAGTGCAATGAGTTTGAACAAACGCATATTGATTCCTCGAATAAAACTTATATTCATACAATAATATCCGCCAATTTACACTAAGCCAAACATTCCCAGTGCTGCACCTAAGGCTATCAGATA
>CAIMXN010000092.1 GCA_903845455.1 uncultured beta proteobacterium
CCACCCAAAGGCTGATGAATCATGACGCGGGAGTTTGGTAAAGCATAGCGTTTACCTTTTTCACCAGCACATAGCAAGAAAGCACCCATACTCGCAGCCATACCCATACATAAAGTACTCACGTGTGGCTTAATAAATTGCATGGTGTCATAAATCGCTAAGCCTGCAGAAACCGAACCGCCAGGAGAGTTGATGTACAGAGAAATTTCTTTATCTGGATTTTCGCTCTCCAGAAATAGCAGCTGTGCAATCACCAAGTTGGCCGTTTGATCATTCACTTCACCAACCAAGAACACAACCCGTTCTCTCAATAAGCGTGAATAAATATCATAGGCGCGCTCACCTCGACCAGAGGTCTCGATCACCATAGGAACCAAACCCAGACCTTGGGGTTCTAAATTCTCAAACTGGAAATGATTCTGGTTCATATCGTTACGCCCTATTAGATCAAGTTAATTTACTAAGTTCTTCAAAGCTAACTGCCTTCTCATTCACTTTAGCAAGTGATGTGAAGTATTTAATCACGTTATCTTCAAGTACCAAATTCTCAATATCCTTGAGGCGGTTTGGGTTGCTATAGAACCAGCGTACCACTTCTTTTGGATCTTCGTAAGTAGCAGCTTGTTCATCAATTTCAGCTTTGATTTGGTCGGCGGTAGCCTTCAAGTTCTGCTGCTTAACGAGATCGCCCAAAATCAAACCAAGGCGCACGCGCTTAGCGGCTTGCTCAGCAAACATTTCACTTGGAATAGGAGCATCTTTAGCATTAGGAATGCCACGTTGCATGAGATCTTGACGGGCTGACTCAACCAAACGTTCTTGCTCAGAGGCCACTAATGCCTTAGGAACATCTAGTTCACAATTTTTGTCGATTTGATCCATTACTTCATTTTTCAATAAAGAAGTAATGCGGCGCTTTACTTCGCGATCTAAATTCTCTTTTACCTCAGAGCGCATCTTGTCTACGCCGCCTTCAGTAACACCTAATGACAATGCAAAGGCATCATCTACCACTGGTAAATGCGCCCAGTTCACTTGTTTAATAGTGATTGTGAAGTCAGCAGTTTTACCAGCCACATCTTTGCCGTGGTAATCCGCTGGAAAACTTAATGAGAAAGTTTTGCTTTCACCTGCTTTTAAGCCCAGGGTTGCCGCTTCGAATTCTGGCAACATGCGACCTTCGCCTAAAACATATTCAAAGTTTTCTGCTTTGCCACCAGAAAATTCAACGCCATCGATTTTGCCAACAAAATCAATCACAGCTTGATCGCCAGCTTGGGCTGCGGTATTTGCACCGCCATCACCATGTGGACCAACTTCACCACGGGGGTGATAGTGAACTTGTTGCTTACGTAGCACATCCAATGCACGATCAATCTCGGCATCCGCAATCGTCGTGGTGTACTTAGTGACTTCAGCTTTACTAAAGTCGCCAATTTTGACTTCTGGCAACACTTCAAAGTAAGCATCAAAAACAATCTGTTCTGCATCTAACTCGCTCTTTGGCTCTAGGCGTGGTTGACCAGCCAATACGATGCCCTCTTTTTGGCTCAGCTCAAAAAATAATTCAGAGGCTTTATCAAACTGGATTTCAAAATCCACTTGCATGCCATATTGTTTTTCAACAATATTCTTTGGAACTTTGCCTGGACGAAAGCCAGCCATTTTCATGGTCTTGCCAACCTTAGCCAAACGGGCTTCACGAGCTTTCGCCAAATCGGCACGAGCGAACTCGAAGGTCATTTTGCGGTCTAGTTGACCTAAATTTTCTATCTGCACAGCCATTCTCGTCTCTTAATTGAAGATCAGGGTATATGAAGTCCAAGCCAAGTAGCTAACTTGTGGTGCGAGGAGGGGGACTCGAACCCCCACACCATTTCTGGCGTCAGGACCTAAACCTGGTGCGTCTACCAATTTCGCCATCCTCGCGAATTCCGCAAACGCTACCGAGCTTAAACTTCA
>CAIMXN010000093.1 GCA_903845455.1 uncultured beta proteobacterium
GACATTCATGACGTGTGCCTCGGCACCTGGAATTTGCGCAGCTGCAATCTTGACAGCATCAGGATTGAGGTCAGCAATCATCACCTTCGCGCCCTCTTGTGCAAAGCGTTGTGCAGTTGCAAATCCAATTCCTTTGGCGGCACCTGTAATGATCGCTACTTTATCTTGTAATCTCTTGCTCATTTTTTACCTTCTAACGCTTTTAATATTTTTTGATGCACACCACCAAAACCACCATTACTCATCACGAGTATATGGTCACCAAACTTTGCCTCTTTAGTAACGGCCATTATCAAAGCATCTAAATCATCAAATGCTTTTGCTTTATCAAGCTCTTTAGCATTTAGAGGAGACAGTACCTCATTAAGGTCCCAACCTAAAGCCTCTTTGCCAGAACTTGCACCGAAGGCGAAAACTTTATCAGCAACTTGCAAACTATTTGGCAACTGAGCCTTCATCACGCCTAGTTTCATCGTATTAGAGCGTGGCTCCAAGACAGCCAGAATACGTGCTGCTGCCACACGACGACGCAAACCATCTAGCGTGGTTGTAATCGCGGTTGGGTGGTGTGCAAAGTCGTCATATACCGTAATTCCATTAGTAATGCCAATGGTTTCTAAACGACGCTTCACATTCTTAAATTCGGCCAAGGCGCGCGCTGCATCAGTTGGAGAAATACCAATGTGGTTTGCAGACGCAATCGCTGCCAAGGCGTTAAGCTGATTGTGTCGACCCATGACTCCTGAGTCAGGGGCCCAAGTCACTGTTGCCACCTCTTTGCCACCCTTGATGGCAATAAAACCATCGGCTGCTTGAGAAGCTAAGGACCATTTATTCTGAGCCTCTTGACCAAAGCGCTCAACTGGGGTCCAAGCACCACGAGAGATCACTGTCGCTAGCGCAGGCTCCTCGCCATTCACTACTAACAGACCGTCACTAGGAACGGTACGCACGAGATGGTGGAACTGAGTTTCAATAGCCGCAAGGTCGGCAAAAATATCGGCGTGATCGAACTCCAAATTATTTAATAAAGCAGTGCGAGGCCGGTAATGAACAAACTTACTGCGCTTATCAAAAAAGGCTGTGTCATATTCATCGGCCTCGATGACAAAATACTTACCCTCACCCAAGCGGGCTGAGACTGTGAAATTCAGCGGTACTCCACCAATCAAATAGCCAGGCTTGTAGCCATTGAATTCTAAAATCCAAGCAAGCATCGCAGCAGTGGTTGTCTTGCCATGCGTTCCTGCTACAGCCAAAACATGCCTACTAAACAAAACTTGCTCACCCAGCCATTGGGGGCCAGAGGTATATGGTAGGCCTTGATTGAGGATTGCCTCCATCAGTGGATTACCCCGAGAAACCACATTGCCAATCACAAATAAATCAGGCATGGTCTCAAACTGTAATAATTGGTCGGGCGAATACCCCTCGATGAGCTCAATCCCTTGGGCTTCAAGCTGAGTGCTCATTGGTGGATACACGTTGGCGTCGCAGCCAGTAACGCGATGTCCAGCTTGACGAGCGATTGCGGCAATGCCGCCCATGAAAGTACCGCAAATGCCTAAGATATGAATATGCATTGGCGAATTTTAGCGAAGGAGTTGGATTGAACCGAAGACAATGGATTGCGATCAGCGGAATTAGCCTCTTGGCGCTTCTCGCAGGGATCTTCAGTTCGCCCTGGATCTCCAAAACAGGATTGGTTAATGAGCCGGTCGTAAAGGCTTTTTTTGCCAACGAATGGCAATCACCAGAGGGAAAAGTGCTGGAGACCAAAGATTGGCAAGGAAAAGTGCTCGTTGTGAACTTTTGGGGGTCTTGGTGCCCTCCCTGCGTTGAGGAAATGCCTGAATTGGAGAAGTTGCAGTGGGAGTTTTCTAATCAAAATGTCTTATTTGTCGGTATCGCCATTGATTCACCATCTAACGTACGTGAATTTCTGAAAAAGACCCCAGTTTCCTATCCCATTGCTATGGGTGGTATGAATGGCAGTCAAATGTATAAAGCCCTTGGTAATACCCAATCGGCCCTACCTTACACAGTCTTGCTATCGCCTTCAGGAAAAGTGCTCAATAGTAAATTAGGCAGAATCAGCGAAGAAGAGCTCAGAAAAAGTATTAAATCAGCTTTATAAGTACTTTTATCGTAATTTAATGGAAGATCTTGTAGAGCGAGTTTATCTATTTTGCTTAAAAATGTAGCAAATAATGAATTGAAAATGCCTCTTGAATCCCTAAAAGTCTAGAAATTAGGGTATTTGATATACCTCTTGAGACTGGCAAAAGGGTATACTCCCCCTGTGCTTTGTAGGGTGTGACATTAATAAAGCAAGCAGTTGTAGCCCAAAAAGCCTAATTCACTTATTGATCCCTAACTGCCTCTAAAAATATCGATCTATGTCGAAAAATACTTCAATTCTCGTAATCCAAGGTCCAAACCTCAATCTCCTGGGAAGCCGTGAGCCAGAGGTTTATGGCAAAACAACCATGGATGACATCCATCAAAAGCTTGGTGAGATCGCCAAAGCCAATGCCGTTGACCTTAATACCTACCAAAGCAACCATGAAGGTGAGCTCATTGACCGTATTCAGAAGGCCAAACAAGATGGGGTTGATTTCATCATCATTAACCCAGGTGCATTTACCCATACCAGCGTTGCTCTGCGGGATGTTTTAGCGGGCGTGGCAATTCCATTTACAGAAGTTCATTTATCTAACATTCATCAACGCGAAGAATTCCGTAAGCATTCCTATTTATCGGACATTGCCACCGGGGTGATTTGTGGTCTTGGCGCGATTGGCTATGAATTAGCCTTAGAAGCAGCAATTTCACGTCTACAAAAATAAAAATTCATCAAGAATCGTAAGAGAGGAAGTACTTCCATGGATCTTAGAAAACTCAAAACCCTGATCGACTTAGTTTCTGAATCAGGCATCTCTGAATTAGAGGTAAACGAAGGTGAAGATCGAGTACGTATTGTAAATGCGGGCTCTGGCGCCCAAGGCATGGGTCAAGTTGTCTATGCGAACCCAGCTCCAGCTCAACATATTCAGGCTGCGCCAGCATCTAACGGGCCCGCAGAAACTGCTCCTGCCCCAAGTGCTGAATCACCACCTGCTGAAACTGGTTTTGTAGCACGCTCACCAATGGTAGGTACTTTTTATCGCGCAGCCAATCCAGAATCACCTGACTTTGTAAAAATAGGCGATATCGTGACTGTTGGGCAAACCCTTTGCATTATTGAAGCGATGAAGCTTCTGAATGAAATCGAAGCTGAAAAAGCAGGTGTGATTAAACAAATTCTGTGTGAAAACGGACAGGGTGTTGAATTTGACCAGCCGCTTTTCATCATTGCGTAAAGCTTACTCTGCGCGCCCTCTCATTTACTTTTACTTAACTCAGAGCTGACATGTTCGATAAGATTCTGATTGCCAATCGGGGAGAAATTGCTCTTCGCATCCAACGTGCCTGTCGCGAGTTGGGTATTAAAACAGTGGTGGTGTACTCGACAGCCGATAAAGAAGCAAAATACGTCAAACTGGCAGATGAAGCAGTTTGTATTGGGCCAGCGCCCTCTTCGCTTAGCTATTTAAATATGCCCGCCATTATTTCGGCAGCTGAAGTTACTGATGCCGAAGCAATTCATCCTGGTTATGGTTTTCTCTCCGAAAACGCTGACTTTGCGGAACGAGTTGAGACATCTGGTTTTGCCTTCATTGGCCCTACGGCAGCATCCATTCGGCTGATGGGTGACAAGGTTTCAGCTAAACGCGCGATGATTAAAGCAGGAGTGCCTTGTGTACCAGGATCCGAAGGTGCACTACCTGATAACCCAAAAGAAATTATTGCTGCTGCCAAGAAAGTTGGCTACCCAGTCATCATTAAAGCTGCCGGTGGTGGTGGTGGACGTGGCATGCGGGTTGTCCATACTGAAGCGGCACTGATTAATGCTGTCAATATGACTAAAGAAGAAGCGAGTCGTGCTTTTGGGAATCCACAGGTTTATATGGAGAAGTTTCTCGAAAAACCCCGCCATGTAGAAATTCAGATTTTGGCTGATACCCATGGTAATGCTATTTGGTTGGGTGAACGCGATTGCTCGATGCAACGTCGCCATCAAAAAGTGATTGAAGAAGCTCCCGCTCCAGGAATTGATCGCCGCCAAATCGCCAAAATTGGCGAGCGCTGTGCTGAAGCCTGTAGAAAAATTGGCTATCGTGGTGCGGGTACTTTTGAATTCCTTTATGAGGATGGCGAGTTCTTCTTCATTGAGATGAATACCCGGGTTCAAGTTGAACATCCGGTCACTGAAATGATTACTGGTGTTGATATTGTTCAAGAACAAATTCGGATTGCTGCCGGTCTAAAACTAAGCTACCGCCAAAAAGATATTGTCTTTCGTGGCCACGCTATCGAATGCCGTTTGAATGCTGAAGATCCATTCAAATTTACACCAAGCCCAGGAAAAATTGGTTCATGGCATATGCCTGGTGGTCCTGGTATTCGAGTTGATTCGCATGCCTATAGTGGCTACATCGTTCCGCCACACTACGATTCCATGATCGGGAAGTTAATTTCTTATGGCAATACTCGCGAACAGGCAATTCGTCGCATGCAAATTGCCCTTTCCGAAATGGTCATCGACGGTATTACAACTAATGTCCCCCTGCATCGTGAACTCATGCTAGATCCAAACTTCATCGAAGGCGGAACCAGCATTCACTACTTGGAGCATCGCCTAGAAGAGCAAGCTGCAAGTCGCGGTAAAGCGTAACAAATACCTAAATGATATTTAGGCGGGTTCTACATGTCCTATCGTGAGTTAGTTTTTACTGTCCCCGCTGAAATCGCTGAGCCTCTTGGTGATGTCCTGCTTGAACTTGGCGCCCTCTCTGTGACGGTTGAAGATGATGCTGCCGGTGGCTATGATGAAAACCCACTGTATGGTGAGCCTGGTCTATC
>CAIMXN010000094.1 GCA_903845455.1 uncultured beta proteobacterium
GCGTTATGGCCTATCTGAGGATGCGGATATTCGGGCAAGTAATGTGAAGGCAGTTGGCACACGCATGCATTTCACAGTAGAGCGTCGAACTGTCCGTAGACATGGAAATAAACCAGGCCCACTGCAAATTGAATTGAATTTACCAGGCTTGCATAACGTACGAAATGCCCTTGCTGCTATTGGCATTGCTACTGAGTTGGGTGTTAGTGATCAAGCAATTATGAAAGCCTTAGCCGAATTTAGTGGAGTAGGCCGCCGCTTCCAGCGCTATGGTGATATTCCTCTTGCTACAGGTGGTAGCTATACCTTGATTGATGATTATGGTCACCATCCAGTGGAGATGGCCGCTACCTTAGCAGCTGCACGCGGTGCTTACCCCGATCGTCGTCTCGTGTTGGCATTTCAACCGCATCGTTTCACCAGAACCAGAGATTGCTTTGGTGAATTTATACAGGTCTTGAAAAATTTTGATGCTGTTGTATTGACTGAAGTTTATCCAGCTGGTGAGGCAAAGATTCCGGGTGCTGATGGTAAAAGCTTACTGAAAGCAGCAACGACAGAAGATAAAAGTATTAAGGCATTGTTAAAGCCTACAGATGTTGCTTTTGTGACGAGCGTTGCAGAGATGCCTGAAAAACTCATTGAGATTTTGAAAGATGGTGATGTCTTGATCACGATGGGAGCTGGCTCTATATCCACACTCTCCCACACCTTAGCAGAGGTAGGTAATGCCTAAGCTAATGACTTCCTGGGCCGAGCGCGTGAAGGCTGATCTAGCCAAGTTAAATATTCGATCGCTGGGTCGCGTTGGCGTTTTATTGGGGGGGAGCTCTGATGAGCGCGAGATTTCCTTGATGTCAGGCAATGGCGTAATGGATGCGCTGCTTAAAAAAGGGGTAGATGCTCACCCATTTGATCCAGGCCTACGTTGTCCAACTGAGTTAGCTAAAGAAAAATTCGATCGAGTTTTTATTTCCTTACACGGTCGTTACGGTGAAGATGGCACGATTCAAGGATTATTAGAATTACTGAATCTTCCCTATACCGGTAGCGGTGTATTGGCTTCTGCATTGTCGATCGATAAAATCGCAACGAAGCAAATTTGGTTAAGTCATGGTTTGTCTACCCCTGAGTTTGAGGAGTTGACTGCTAATAGCGATTGGGAGGTAGTAGCAAAGCATTTAGGCTTACCGCTCATTGTGAAACCAGCTAATGGAGGATCTTCACTTGGTTTAACAAAAGTTAAATCAGTAGACGAGTTACCTGCTGCATTCGAACTTGCAGCTCGATTGGATAAGAAGGTCATTGCTGAGACTTGCATTATTGGCGATGAGCTGACCTGCGCGCTAGTTGGTGAAGACGTGAATGCTGAAGCGCTACCCGTAATCATAATTATTCCGCCACAAGCAAACTATGATTTTCATCATAAATACTTTTCAGATGAGACGCAGTATTTATGCCCAACCGGCTTGGCTTCTGAAGTAAATGAAGCCGTTCAGAATTTGGCTTTAGCGGCTTATCGCGCGTTGGGTTGCAGTACTTGGGGCCGCGCTGACGTGATGTTAGATGCGAAAACAGGCAAACTTTATCTCTTAGAGATGAATACTTCACCAGGCATGACCTCACATTCTTTGGTTCCCATGTCTGCGAAAGCTGCTGGTATTGAGTATGCCGATTTAGTACTTTGGCTACTGAGTCAAACGCTTGTAAAAAAGGTGGGCGCATAGCATGAATGCCCTTGGCGCTTTCTTCAATTGGCTTGGTGAATTTTTTGCCTTTATCATGGCGCCCCTCTGGAACCATGCAGACCGCATGCAAAAAGTAAGCCGTCTTTTGCTACATTGCTTTGCAATCATGATGTTGGTTGGTCTTTTGGTTTGGTTAAGTCAGAGACCCGTCTTTACTTTGCGTCAAGTGATGATCGAACCAGTTGTAGGGCAAACCTTAAAACATATTAATAAGCCCACTGTGAAGCAGCAGGTTTTAGAGACAGTTCAAGGCAATTTCTTTAGCGTTCGACTGGAGGATGTAAAGCGTGGGTTTGAGTCAATGCCTTGGGTTCGTCACGCAAATGTTCGGCGGGTTTGGCCAAACGGTTTAGTTGTCAGTATTGAGGAGCAAAAGGCTTTTGCCACCTGGGATGGTGTGGATAGTCAAAAACTCATGAATAACCATGGAGAAATTTTTAGTGGTCGTTTAGCAGAGGTGCCAGATGGCACACGCTTGGTTGATTTCAATGGGCCGGACGATGCTGGCAAAGAAGTGATGCGTCTTTATGAAAAAGCCAATACTTGGTTTAAGCCATGGGATGCAGAGGTAAAGAGCCTGATCCTCTCGGATCGATACGCATGGCATGTGAAGTTATCCAATGGTATGAAATTGGAATTTGGTCGTGATGAAGAGAGCTCTGACAAAACCTTAACCGAAGAACGTGTATCTCGCCTCTTTAAATATTGGCCACAAGTTCAAGAAAAGTGGCCGAATCGCGTTGACGCAGTTGACTTACGTTATGCCAATGGTTTTGCGGTTCATCTCGCCTCAGCAAATATAAAGAAAGATGAAGTAGATGACAAAAAAAGTGAGCGCAAGCAATGAGTAAAGACAACCGCGATTTATTAGTGGGATTGGATATTGGTACTTCCAAGGTAGTTGCCTTGGTTGCAGAGTTGGCGCCAGATGGTCAATTTAATGTGGTGGGCGTTGGCCAAACTGCATCCAAAGGATTAAAGAAGGGTGTCGTGGTCAATATTGAGGCGACTGTTCAGTCTATTCAGAAAGCGCTGGAAGAAGCTGAAGTAATGGCCGATCGTCAGATTGCTCAAGTATTTACTGGTATTGCGGGTAATCATATTGTGAGCTTTAACTCTAGTGGCATGGTCGCTATTAGAGATAAAGAAGTTAGTGCGGGTGATGTTGAGCGTGTGTTAGAGACTGCTAAGGCAATCAATATTCCTACAGATCAACAAATTTTGCACATCCTTATTCAGGAATTTATCATCGATGGACAAGAGGATGTACGTGAGCCCATTGGCATGAGTGGACTGCGCCTCGAGGTGAAGGTACACATTGTTACCGGTGCTGTTAGTGCTGCACAAAATATTGTGAAGTGTGTGCGTCGCTGCGGTCTGGAAGTTAATGATTTGATTCTGCAGCCATTGGCCTCTAGCTTGGCAGTATTGACTGAAGATGAAAAAGAGCTTGGTGTGGTGTTGGTTGATATTGGTGGTGGAACGACTGATATTGCTATTTATTGCCAAGGATCGATTCGTCATACAGCTGTGATCCCCATTGCCGGGGATCAAATCACCAATGACATTGCCATGGCATTGCGGACGCCAACGATTGAAGCAGAGGATTTAAAAATTCAGTACGGTATTGCGCGCCAAGATATGGCTGATCCAACGGCCATGATTGATGTGCCTGGCGTCGGAGACCGTGAGCCAAGACCAATGTCAAAACAGGCCTTATCAGCAGTGATCGAGCCACGTGTTGAGGAGCTATTTACTCTGGTTAGAGGGATTGTCCGAGATTCTGGATACGAAGACATGGTCTCTTCGGGAATTGTTTTAACTGGTGGTACAGCCTTAATGCCAGGAATGGTTGAGCTAGCAGAGCAAGTGTTTTTACGTCCTGCGCGCATTGGCACTCCAGAGTATCGCGGTCATTTGCATGAAGTATTACGTAGCCCAAGATTTTCAACGAGCATTGGCTTGTTGATGGAAGGTCAAGCGCAGTTATTGCGTGGTCGTCGTGTATCTCAATCCGGTCCATTCCAGGGTGTGATGTCACGCATGAAGGAATGGTTTGCAGGAAATTTTTAAGTTTTTCGTCGTCGTCAATGTAGTACGTTTTTTACCTAGGAGGGTATATGGAATTTGAAATGTTAGATCAAGAAATAGCCGGAAAAACCATCATTAAAGTGGTTGGGGTCGGCGGCGCTGGCGGCAATGCTGTCCAGCACATGATTAAACGTGGGGTTATTGGCGTAGAGTTTATTTGCATGAACACCGATGCTGGCGCTTTACAGCGTTCTGAGGCACCTGTGAATTTGCAACTAGGTTCTAGTGGACTTGGTGCTGGCGCTAAACCAGAAATTGGTGCGGCCGCTGCAGAAGAGGCACGCGCTCGTATTGCGGATACTCTGCAGGGGGCACATATGGTCTTCATTACCGCTGGTATGGGTGGTGGTACTGGAACTGGTGCAGCTCCAATTGTTGCTCAAGTGGCAAAAGAAATGGGTATTTTGACAGTCGGTGTTATTAGTAAGCCCTTTGATTTCGAGGGCGTGAAGCGCTTGAAAGTTGCTGAAAATGGCGCAACTGAATTAGAGAGCTATGTTGACTCATTAATTGTGGTTCTGAATGAAAAACTGTTTGAAGTCATGGGTGAGGATGCTGAGTTTGATAAAGCCTTTGCTTGCGCTGATGATGTTTTGCACAACGCAGTTTCTGGTATTGCAGAAATCATCAATGTTCAAGGTTTGATTAACGTTGACTTTGAAGACGTGAAGACTGTCATGGGCGAGCAGGGCAAGGCGATGATGGGAACAGCAACTGTTTCTGGCATGGATCGTGCCCGCTTGGCTGCTGAAGCTGCAGTGGCCTCTCCATTGCTTGAAGGTGTTGATCTCTCTGGCGCACGTGGTGTATTGGTAAACATTACAGCAAGCCGCTCATTGAAATTATCAGAGACTCGCGAAGTGATGGCTGCAATTCGGGGCTATGCTGCTGATGATGCAACGGTAATCTTTGGTACTGTGTATGACGATAGCTTGGGTGATGCTTTACGAGTCACTGTAGTGGCAACGGGTTTGAATAACCCGCAGGCTCGTCAAAATAGTCAGCCAGAAGTCGTTTGGAGACAGGCAACGGGTACTCATGATGCAATGCCAACCATGGCTGACCTCAATACTTTTGCTCCAGCTAGTGCCTCCGCTGCAATGAGTAAGGCGGGACTTGACTCTGCATTGAGTGCTAGCGCAGGATTGGCATCGACTGGTGGCATGATGCCAGCGGGGGTAGTTCAGCCAGCTCCAAGCGGAGTTGATTACAGACAATATGATTTGCCAAGGGTATTCCGTAATTCACGTGAGGCTACACCTGCCCCTACATTAGGTGCAGATAGCTCTCCTCAGGCAAAGACCATGCTGGATAAAGGGGCTGATTATTATGAGATTCCAGCCTTTTTACGTAAACAAGCAGATTAATGCGCTGCTCAATACAATAGATAGTTGCGAAATGCCAGCGCGGCGCCCCTCCGGACGACGAATCCCGCGCTAGCGTTGGCATACTTATTAACAACTATTTAATTGGAGATTTTATGATTGAAGTCGGACAAAAATTACCAAACGCTACTCTCTATGAATTTTTTGATGAAGAGAGTGCAGGCTGCGCTTTAGGCCCAAATGCTTTTGAAGTAGATAAGTTGGTCGCTGGTAAAAAAATTATTATCTTTGCATTGCCAGGTGCATTCACCCCAACCTGTTCCGCAAAACATGTACCTGGATTTATTGAGCACTACGATGCGATTAAAACAAAAGGGGTTGATGAGATTTGGTGTATTTCAGTAAATGACCCATTTGTAATGGGTGCTTGGGGTCGTGAACTCAAGGCTGGGAAAAAAGTCCGCATGTTAGGTGATGGTAGCGCCGAGTTCACTAAAAAACTGGGCATGGAGTTTGATTTAACGGCGCGCGGCCTAGGGGTACGTTCACAACGCTACGCTATGGTTGTAGAAGACGGTATTGTGAAATCACTTAATCTTGAGGCACCAGGCAAGTTTGAAGTGAGTGATGCAGCTACTATTCATAAGTCACTTTAATCGCTTTGATTTCTGAATTGAGACGGGTTTAAACATGCTCAAGCAACGCACAATCACAAGCGCGGTAAAAACTGTGGGGATTGGTTTGCACTCAGGGCGCAAGGTGACTATATCTATAAAGCCTGCGCTCGTAAATTCAGGAATTGTGTTTGTGCGGGTTGATACTCCAGAGCAATCGGTTGTTCCGGCCACTGCTCTGGCAGTATGCGATACCCGCTTAGCATCAGTCATAGAAAAAGATGGCGTTCGTGTATCAACTGTTGAGCATTTACTCTCAGCTTGTGCAGGCTTAGGCCTTGATAATTTGCTGATTGAGTTAGATAGTGAAGAGGTCCCCATCATGGATGGCAGCGCTGCTTCATTCTTGTTCTTGCTTGAGTCTGCTGGTATTGCCGAACAAGATGCCTCCCGTCAATTTCTGGTTATCAAGAAACTAATTGAAGTTCATGAGGGTAATAAGTTTGCACGTCTAGAACCATTCTTTGGTTATAAGTTAGATTTCACAATCGACTTTAAGCATCCTGCAGTAGATAAAACTGGCCAACGTTTTATTGTGGATTTCGCTGAGCATGCTTATCGCAGTGAAATTGGCCGTGCTCGGACTTTTGGTTTTGCGCATGAAGTTGAGGCTTTGCGCGAAATGGGTTTAGCGCGGGGTGGTAGTTTGGATAACGCGATTGTGTTGGATGAGCATCGCATCTTAAATAATGAAGAACTTCGTTATGAAGATGAGTTTGTACGTCATAAAATTTTAGACGCGATTGGTGATCTCTATTTAGTGGGTCACCCAATTGTTGGGGCTTATGTGGCAGAAAAATCCGGTCATGCCCTCAATAACGCACTGCTACGTAAGCTCTTGGAGGATCCAAGTTCCTACGAAATCACCACTTTCTCAGAAAATAAAGCGCCACAGGCCTACTCCCAAGACAGTCAGCCCCTCTTTTTTTGAGGCACTCCTTCTGAATTACTTGGGTTTGCCCTGCAGTAGTCGTTCTACTGCTTTACGTAAATCAGAATCAGGCGCCAATTTATCTAGTAGACCTTCCCAAGAGGCTCTAGCAACTTGGTTAAAGCCACGTGGCCTACTGTTTTTTTCACCATCCCTAGGCTTTACTTCCCAAGCAGGCGAGGTTGGCTTTAGGCGAACCTTTATGGCACTACAAACATAACCTTTTTTAGATAACTCATTGATTAAGCTAGGTAAAACTTGTTGTAGGCGGCTAGCAATGCTGGCGTTGCTCACAAGCAAAAAGAGCTCATTTTGGGCATTTGTACGCCACCCAGCCTCAATTTTAGGCGCTAGGTGCCCCAACCCAAGTTCAGTTAAGGCAAGGCTTAGGTTTGCCTTGAGTTTTACTAGATCTTCTGTTTTAGCGAAGATATTCCCAAGACCTTCTGAGTCCCGTAGGTAATCTAGCCATTCATGGGCTACCTTGTTACGGGAGGGTTTAGGGGCAAAGTTCATAAAAAAAGAGGGTGCGGGTGATAAACTCAAGGACTTCATTTTCTTCAATATCCCATGGTAATCGGTCTTCTTAAAACCCTGGTCGGCAGTCGTAACGACCGCCTCTTAAAGCAGTATCGCAAAGTCGTTGCTAAGGTTAGCGCTTTTGAGGCTAGCCTGCAGACTTTGGATGATGTCGCCCTGCAAGCGAAAACGGAGCAATTCAAGTCACGCTTAAGTGCTGGTGAGTCACTGGACGATATTGCGCCTGAAGTTTTTGCAGTGGTCCGTGAGGCTAGCGTCCGCGTGATGAAGATGCGTCATTTTGATGCACAGATTATGGGTGGTCTAGCTTTACATCAAGGCAAGATTGCTGAAATGGGCACGGGCGAAGGGAAAACCTTAACTGCAACGTTGCCAGTCTATTTGAATGCGTTGACAGGTAAGGGTGTACATGTTGTTACGGTGAATGATTACTTAGCTCAGCGCGACGCTGAGTGGATGTCTAGTTTATATAACTTCCTTGGTATGCAAGTTGGCGTGAACCTTTCTCAGATGGATCACACCACTAAGCAAGAGGCTTATGCCGCCGACATTACTTACGGTACCAATAATGAATTTGGTTTTGATTATTTGCGCGATAACATGGTGCAAGATTTGGGTCAGCGGGTACAACGTGGTTTAGCTTATGCCATCGTTGACGAGGTGGATTCCATCCTGATTGATGAGGCTCGTACGCCATTAATTATTTCTGGTCAGGCTGAAGATCATACTGATCTCTATATCAAGATCAATGCATTGCCTGCCTATTTAGAGCTGCAGATTGGCGAAGAAAAAGCCGACGGTACTGGTGTGGAAAAACCTGGTGACTACTGGGTAGATGAAAAATTACAACAGGTTTATTTGACTGAGCAAGGTCACGATAAAGCTGAGACGATATTAGTGCAATTGGGCGCCTTAAATGATGGCGACTCTTTATATGCACCACAAAATATTACTTTGATGCATCACGTGTACGCAGCTTTGCGTGCCCATTCTTTGTATCACCGCGATCAACAGTACGTCGTGCAAAATAACGAAGTCATTATTGTTGACGAGTTCACTGGACGCTTAATGCAAGGTCGTCGTTGGTCGGATGGCTTGCATCAAGCGGTTGAAGCTAAAGAAGGCGTACCGATTCAGAATGAGAATCAAACCTTAGCCACCATTACCTTTCAAAATTATTTCCGCATGTACGGCAAGTTAGCCGGTATGACGGGTACTGCTGATACTGAAGCATACGAATTCAAGGAAATTTATAACCTTGAAACGGTAGTGATTCCTCCAAATCGACTTAGCCAAAGAAAAGATAAGCAAGATCAGATCTACAAGTCTTCACGCGAACGCTATGACGCTGTGATCAAAGATATTGAAGATTGCTACCAGCGAGGTCAGCCGGTATTGGTTGGCACAACTTCGATTGAAAACTCCGAGCTTATTGCAGGCTTACTAGATAAGCGCTCGTTACCACATCAGGTATTAAATGCAAAACAACATGCACGCGAAGCAGAAATCATTGCGCAAGCGGGTCGACCAAAGATGATCACGATCGCTACCAATATGGCTGGTCGTGGAACAGATATCGTATTAGGTGGAAATGTTGGTAAGCAGTCTTCTTTACTCGAGGCTGATGAGGCGCTGTCAGCCACAGAAAAAGCAGCCAAGATCAAGATCCTGCAGGATGAATGGCAGGGTCTACATGATCAAGTTTTAGCTGCTGGTGGTTTACATATTATTGGTACCGAGCGTCACGAGAGCCGTCGTATTGACAATCAATTAAGAGGTCGTTCTGGTCGTCAAGGTGATCCAGGTTCATCACGCTTTTATCTTTCTTTAGATGACCCGCTGCTGCGTATCTTTGCAGGAGATCGTTTACGTGCCGTGATGGAACGACTAAAAATGCCCGATGGCGAGCCTATTGAAGCGGGCATGGTGACGCGCTCGATTGAGTCTGCTCAGCGCAAGGTGGAAGGTCGTAACTTTGATATTCGTAAACAGTTGTTGGAGTATGACGACGTTGCAAATGATCAACGCAAAGAGACTTATCGTTTAAGAAATGAAGTTCTAGAGAGTCAAGATATTGGTGATTTGATTGCAAACTTGCGTGAGGATGTTCTGCGCACAATTTGTGCTCTCTATGTTCCTTCAGAATCGATGGAAGAGCAGTGGGATTTAGTTGGTCTAGAAAATGCCCTTGCTAGTGATTGGAGTCTGACGATTGATCTTAAAAACTGGGTTGAGGCTGCTGCTTCAGTAGAAGATTCAGAAATCGTTGAACGTGTCCTGCAAGCAGCAAAAGATGCTTACGATGCGAAGGTAGAGTCCTCTGGCCGCGAATCGTTTGCTGGATTTGAGCGCTCTGTCCTCTTATATAGCTTAGATAGTCATTGGCGTGAGCATTTGGCTGCATTAGATCATTTGCGCCAAGGTATTCATTTACGTGGTTACGCTCAAAAAGATCCAAAACAAGAATACCGTCGCGAGGCATTTGAGTTGTATGGCGAGTTATTAAGCGTGATCAAGAATGATGTTGTGAAAAGCATCATGACTGTTCAGATCCGCAGTGCTAGCGAATTAGATCAAGCTTCAGAAGCGATGAGCGAAGATCTTGCCAAAATCTCTGATGTTCAATATCAACACGCCGATCCTGATAAAGAGGTTGCAGGTTCAACCGGTGATCGAGGTATAGTCATTGATATTAAGCCCGCACCCGTTCGGTCTGGGCCTAAGATTGGTCGTAATGACCCCTGTACCTGCGGCAGTGGTAAGAAATATAAGAACTGCTGCGGTGCATTAGTCTAATTTTTGCGGTGGACAAATCCAAGAATGGGGGCAATTAGCCCCTTTTTCTTTAGCTCAAAATAAAGCATTTAAGGGCTTTCCCTAGCTATCTAGTCACCTGTTTATCACCGAAGATGAAAGCTTATATGTAAAGCATTGCACTTATACGCAAAAGGAATCGGTATGCAAAAGTCCCTGCACATCAACGCAGATAAATGTACTGGCTGTCTCCAATGTGAAATGGCTTGTAGTTATGAGCACTATGGAGTATTTAATACTGCGAAGTCGCGGATTAAGGTATTTGAATTTCATAAGACCGGTAAAAAGGTTCCATATACCTGTACCCAGTGTGCTGATGCATGGTGCTTACAAGCTTGTCCAGTAGATGCTATTAGCGTTGATCTGATGACTGGTGCAAAAGTAGTGTCTGAGGACACTTGCGTTGGCTGTAAGGTCTGTACGATTTCTTGTCCCTTTGGCACGATTAATTATGTCCAAGATACGGGCAAGGTACAGAAGTGCGATCTTTGTGGCGGAGACCCAGCTTGTGCAACGGCTTGCCCAACACAGGCAATCACTTATGTCGATGCAGATTGGACTGGTTTAGACAAGATGCGTGAATGGGCCGATAAGCTCGGCAACCAAAATAACGCTAACTAATAGAGCATAGGAAAAATATCATGTCATGGGCTGGAAAATTACTCCGCGTTAACTTAACTGCAGGCACTTGTACATCAGAGCCTCTCAATATGAAGTGGGCTAAGGAATACTTGGGCTCTCGGGGCTTAGCTTCGAAGTATTTGGTAGAAGAATTGGATCCTAAGGTAGATCCTCTTTCACCAGAAAATAAAATCATTTGGGCTACTGGCCCTTTAACGGGGACTATGGCTTCCACAGGTGGACGTTATACCGTGGTGACTAAGGGTCCTTTAACTGGCGCAATTGCTTGTTCAAATTCTGGTGGATATTGGGGTGCAGAGCTCAAGATGGCTGGCTGGGATATGGTCATTTTTGAGGGTAAGTCACCTAAGCCAGTCTATTTATATATTGAGAATGACAAAGCTGAGTTGCTTGATGCTTCTGATATTTGGGGTAGATCCGTTTGGGAAACAGAGCCTACGATTAAGATCAAACATCAAGATCCGCAAATTCGGGTGTCTTGCATTGGGCGTGCTGGTGAAAATCAAGTCTTGTATGCGGCTATCGTGAATGATCTTCATCGTGCAGCAGGGCGTTCTGGAGTTGGCGCCGTCATGGGAAGCAAAAACCTCAAAGCAGTCGCAGTACGAGGTACTAAAGGGGTTGGTAACCTCAAAAATCCTAAAGCATTTATCGAAGCCACAAGAGCTGGTAAAGCTGTTTTGGCAGGACATGCGGTGACTGGGCAGGGCTTGCCAACCTATGGCACACAGGTTCTCATGAATGTAATTAATGAAGTTGGTGCTTTACCAACCCGTAATCATCAAGATGTTCAGTTTGAAGGTGCTAAAGATATTTCAGCCGAAGCGATGGCGGAGCCTAGGGACTCTGATGGCAAGTCACATTTAGTCACTAACCAAGCCTGCTTTGCTTGTACCATTGCCTGCGGTCGCATTTCTAAAATCGACGATACCCATTTCTCGATTGAAAATAAACCACAACATATGCATGCATCTGGTGGTCTAGAGTTTGAGGCGGCATGGGCTTTGGGTGCCGCAAATGGAGTGAATGATCTGGAAACACTCCAGTACGCAAATCAATTATGTAACGAAGAGGGCTTGGATCCGATTTCATTTGGCGCAACAATTGGTGCAGTCATGGAGCTCTATGAAATGGGCGTTCTGACAAAAGAGCAGATTGGCATTGAAGCTCCCTTTGGATCGGCTCAAGCCCTTTGCTATCTAGCAGAAATTACCACTAGTGGAACTGGTTTTGGAAAAGAAATTGGTCTTGGGTCTGCTCGCCTTACAAAAAAATATGGGTATCCAGATTTATCAATGAGCGTGAAGGGGCAAGAGTTTCCTGCTTATGACGGTCGAGTCATTCAGGGTATTGGTTTGGCTTATGCCACATCAAACCGAGGCGCCTGTCATTTGCGTGGCTACACGATAGCTTCTGAAGTGCTAGGGATCCCTGTGAAAACAGAGCCTTCAGAGACCGCAGGCAAACCAGAGTTGGTTAAGGCATTCCAGGATGCAACGGCCGCTTTTGACTCTGCAGGTATTTGTATTTTCACTAGTTTTGCCTGGACCTTAGCAGATGTAGCTCCACAATTGCAGGCGGCTTGCGGTGATGAATTCACTGTTGAAAATCTCACCTTAATTGGTGAGCGTATCTGGAATATGGAGCGCGACTTTAATAATCGTGCAGGCTTTACTAATAAGGATGACAAGCTTCCAAAACGCTTAATGACTGAGGCTGCTAAAACGGGTCCAGGAAAAGGTTCAGTAAGTGGATTAGACAAAATGCTGCCTGAGTATTACAAGATTCGCGGCTGGGATCCCGAGGGTCGTCCAAGCGCGGATACTTTAAAGCGCCTAGGTCTTTGAGCTCTCATTTATGAAGCATGTCATTTTGGGTAATGGCCCAGCTGGGGTAATTGCTGCGGAGACTATTCGCAAACGTTCCCCTGAAGATGAAATTGTGATGATTGGCTCAGAAGATGTGCCGCCATATTCTCGGATGGCTATTCCATATTTATTGATGGGTGATATTCAGGAGAGCGGTACTTATCTACGCAAGGATCAGAATCACTTTGCAAAGTTAAAAATTGAGCAGTTGCATGGCAAAGTGAAATCACTTGATTGCAAGACCAAACAGCTCATTTTTGCAGAAGAAGAAAATAAACCGCTTGCCTTTGATAAGCTGTTAATTGCAACAGGGTCAGTGCCCGTCCAACCTCCCATCCCTGGAATTAATTTACCAGGAGTGCATTCTTGTTGGACTCTCGAAGATGCTCGTGCTATTGAACAATTAGCTAAACCAGGCTCACGTGTATTACAAATGGGCGCAGGTTTTATTGGTTGCATCATTTTAGAAGCTTTGGCCAGTCGAAAGCTTGAGCTTACCGTTGTAGAAATGGGCAACCGTATGGTGCCTCGCATGATGACTGAAGTTGCGGGGGGAATGATTAAGCAATGGGTTCAGTCAAAAGGGGTGGAAGTTTTTACGGATACTCGTGTGCAAGAAATTACTCAATCTGGGTCTGCATTAAATGTGAAATTATCCAATGGCAAAACACTGGAAGTGGATTTGGTTATTTCGGCAACTGGTGTTAAACCAAATATTCAGTTTTTAAATCACTCTGGACTAGAAATTGAGACTGGGGTTTTAGTAAATCAACATATGCAAACTTCTCATCCTGATATTTATGCGGCGGGAGATATTGCTGAAGGCATCGATTTCTCAACTGGACATCGTATTGTGAATGCCATTCAGCCAAATGCTGCTGAGCAAGCCCGAATCGCAGGTATTTCCATGACGGGTGGTGAGGCTCAAAGTCTTGGGACTATGCAGATTAATGTACTCGATACCCTTGGACTCATTTCCTCATCCTTTGGTTTGTGGTCAGGGGCAAAAGGTGGCGACCATGTGGAGTTGGTTGACCGTGAGGATTTTAAATATGTGCGCTTAGAATTTTTGGGTGATGTTTTGGTGGGGGCTACTACAGTTGGTGCTACCGATCATATTGGGGTATTGCGTGGCTTAATTCAGTCTAAAACTGCTTTGGGTGAATGGAAGGAGCATTTATTAAATAACCCCACTCAAACCATGGAAGCGTATTTAGCCAAAGCACAAGCACAATCTGCTTGGATGAATTAAGCTTTAGTTATGCAAGTTACCCTGAAGTTATTTGCCAGTCTGGCAAGTTATTTACCCCCCACTAAAAAGAATCGGATTGAAGCCGATATCTCTCTGCCCGAGGGGAGCACTATCGGCGACATTATTGTGCTTTATAAAATTCCAAGTAAGTCAGCTCATTTAGTGATGGTCAATGGCGTCTATGTGCAACCTGAACAACGCCTTTCTTACACCCTGAAAGAAAACGATGCTTTGGCTATCTGCCCCCCAGTCGCAGGTGGTTAAGCGCTATTCTTAGTTCCCCATGCATCAAATCAAAAGAGAGATGGGTTGCTCCCCTGCAGATTTGGTTCGCTGGCTGCCACAGGCTCTCCATGAGTTGTACTCACAAACAAGCCTAGTGATCGATGGAATAGAGTTATTGACTCCTCAAGATCCCTTGCTACGAATATCAGGTTTAACTCAACCAGCGCGCAAAATTGCCCTATTAAATATCCCTGTTCTCGATTTAAGCCTATCCTTTTCTTCTTCTTTCACTCGGGATAGGCTCAACGATGTCATGAGACGATTTGATCTTTATACTCGTAGGGGTGGCGGTTAAGATTGCCTACTTCTATGGATAACCATTTACTAATGAACGCTTGCTTATGGCTGTGAATCTGCCTCTTCCTCAGAAAGACCAACTCAAGCCTATTAAAGGCTTTCAGATGGGTATTGCGCAAGCTGGTATTAAGAAGGCTAATCGCAAGGATTTATTGGTAATGACCTTGGCCCCTGGGTCACAGGTTGCTGGTGTATTTACCTTAAATCGCTTCTGTGCAGCCCCCGTTCAAGTGTGTCGAGAGCATTTAGCGCAAGATGAGCGCAATGGAGAAATCCGCGCCTTGGTGGTCAATACCGGTAATGCCAATGCTGGGACTGGCGAGGCGGGTATGAAGCATGCCTTGGAGACTTGTGAGGCTTTGGCGAAAGATCTCAAGCTTAAGCCTGAACAGATTCTGCCATTCTCGACCGGTGTCATTCTGGAGCCTTTGCCGATTGGCAAAATTATTTCCGCACTGCCTGCTGCTATTGCCAATTTAGGCGAAGACCATTGGTTTGATGCTGCTCAAGCCATTATGACTACGGATACTCAACCCAAAGCTGCATCAATGACAGTGCAGACTCCAGCAGGGTTAGTAGTGATTACTGGTATATGTAAAGGCGCTGGCATGATTCATCCAAACATGGCGACCATGCTTGGCTTTATTGCTACCGATGCTGGTTTCGCACCTGGGTTGCTGAGCAATCTCACTCGTGAAATCGCTGACCTCTCATTTAATGCCATCACGATTGATGGCGATACATCGACTAATGACTCTTTTATCATTATCGCAACTGGTCAGTCAGCAGTGCAGATTGCCTCGATTACCGACCCTAGTTATGGGATAGTTCGTGATGCACTCATTGCATTAGCCAGAAAGCTAGCGCAAATGATTGTGCGAGATGGTGAAGGTGCTACTAAATTTATGACCATTGAGGTATTGGGTGGCAAGACTCCTGAAGAATGCCTGCTGGTAGCAAAAGCAGTAGCGCACTCACCTTTGGTAAAGACGGCTTTTTTCGCTAGCGATCCAAATTTAGGGCGTATTTTGGCGGCTATTGGTTATGCTGGTATTACTGATTTGGATGTCAATCATGTGCAAATGTGGCTTGGGGATGTCTGGGTTGCTAAGGACGGTGGTCGCAATCCCAGTTATCAGGAGGCCGATGGCCAAAGAGTCATGAAAGAGGCGGAAATCACCGTCAAGATTGATTTGGGTCGTGGTACCGCATCACAAACCTTATGGACTTGTGATTTGTCCCATGAGTATGTTTCCATTAACGCCGACTACCGTTCATAAGAACGCAGAACAGAATATAAAAGTAAATGAACGAAAAACTAGAAAACTTATTAAGTCATCTTGAGACTTTTTTACCAAAACCATTAACAGCAGAGCAGTGGAAATCTTCTACTGCATTTAGGTGGCGTCGGCGCGATAGTATTTTTGGCAGTATTGGATTTTTGCAGCCCGTGAAGTATGTATCGGATATTACCTTTGAGGATTTAAAAAATATTGATCGTCAACGCGATGCCATTCGTGACAATACCAAAAACTTTATTCAGAAAAAACCAGCAAATAATATCTTGCTGACGGGAGCTAGGGGTACAGGTAAGTCTTCCTTAATTAAAGCGAGTTTGCATGAGTTTGCAAGTCAGGGCTTGCGCTTGGTTGAGGTTGAAAAAGAGAATTTAGCTGATTTAGCTGACATTACTGAATTATTGGCGGATCGCCCAGAACGCTTCATCATCTTTTGTGACGACCTTTCATTTGATGATGGTGAATCTGGTTACAAGGCTATGAAATCTGCTTTGGATGGATCAGTTTCTGCTCAAGTCGACAATCTACTCATTTATGCAACCTCTAATCGCCGTCATCTTTTACCTGAGTATATGAAAGACAATGAAGGCTATGTTTATGGTGACAATGGTGAGATTCATCCAGGTGAAGCAGTAGAAGAAAAAATTTCTTTATCTGAGCGTTTTGGTTTATGGCTATCTTTTTATCCACCAAAACAAGATGAGTACCTCGCCATTATTGGGCACTGGTTGCGTCATTTTGGGCTAAATGATGCTCAAGTTGAGGCTGCTCGTGCAGAAGCGCTGGTTTGGGCATTGGAGCGTGGTTCACGCTCAGGCCGAGTGGCTTGGCAATTTGCTAAACATTGGGCTGGTTCTCACGCCTAACATAGGCTTCTGATGAATGAACATAATCGCCCGGTTACAGAGGTGGCCGCAGGTATTTTGCTGGATTCGGAGGGTCGCTATCTTCTAGGTCAAAGACCTGAGGGCAAACCTTATGCTGGCTACTGGGAAGTTCCTGGGGGCAAAATTGAAGAGGGTGAGTCCGTATTTGATGCGCTCAAACGCGAGCTACATGAAGAGCTTGGGATAGTGATAACTGCTAGCGAAGAGTTAACTATCCTGGAACATGATTACCCTCATGCTTATGTCAGGCTTCATGTCAGCATTATTCGAGATTGGCTTGGAACGCCCCAAGGTTGTGAGGGCCAGCAATTATCTTGGGAGACGATATCTGAGGCAGGGCCATCAGTAGGACCGCTATTGCCCGCAGCTTGGCCTATGCTCGAGAAGTTAAAAAGTTTTTTAGTTTAGAGCTGACAGAGTGTTAGCTTAAAAGCCACATCAACATTAACCAACTGCGCTTTTTTATCTCGATCAGCCTTTAAGAAGCGAATCGATAATAAGTATTTATTTGCGCTGATTTCTGAATAGAAAGCATCGTCTTCAACAGCAATACGCATCAGTTGGTAGACCTTGCCTGATGGCGCCTGCTGAAATGATCCCTGATGCGCCACCACTTCCTTAGCCTCGCCAGATTGACGAAGCAGTCTCAGAAACACTTGACATGCTTCATGCCAAGGTAATAGGGGCCTAACAAAATTTTCCAATAACTCACGACGTTGACTAGTCGGACTATTTTTCCAAGCATGGTAGCTAGGCAGGTCAATGGGACTTGTTCCACCGGGCGTATTTAAGCGCGTACGAATGGCATTAAGCCACTCACTTTCAGAGATAACAGCATTTGGTCTGCCAACAGAATGATTAATTTTTGCTGCTGCTGATTCAATTTCTGAAATCGTTTGAGAGAGTGTTTCTTGATCTACTTTTTGGGAAGACTTTAAGCCGTTAAGTGCATATTTCTGCCGCTCAAATTCTTTTAACAAAAGCGACTTGATATCGCCGCGCGAACCAATATCGCCTAAGTCAAAGAGTATGGCGATTGCATTGTGATGAAGTTCTGGGTCATCAGACCTCAGAAAGTGATTAAAACGGGCAAATAAATACTCCAGTCGAAGCATGCTTCGAACTAATTCGTTGAAGGGGTATTCGTATACGATCACAAGCCCATATTCTATGACGAAGTGAAGGTGTTGTTCTTAAACCCGATCATTTTTTGGTGTAAATCCTCTATCTCGGCATTTAATTTAGCCAAGTCCCCATCGTTATTCAGGATGGTATTTGCTTGAGAGAGCCGTTCTTCTCGGCTCGCCTGGGCCCCAAGGATTTTTGCAACCTCTTCCCGAGTGAGCTTGCTACGCTGTATGACCCTTTCAATTTGGGTTTCTTCAGGGCAGTCCACGACAGCAATATGATCAAGTAATCCCTGCCAATTACCCGACTCAATGAGGAGTGGAATCACAAATACCAGATAGGGTTTGCCAGCGTTGGCTAATCCAATGGCATCTTCAATCGTTTTTTGACGAATGAGGGGGTGGGTAATGTGCTCTAAAACCTTTCTAGCATCGGGCTTTTCAAAGACTAGAGAGCGCATTTTTCCCCGCTTGAGGGCTCCCGAGGAATCTATAAAATCAACTCCAAATTGCTCTCGAATGAGGGGTATCGCTATTCCGCCCGGTGCAGTAATTTGATGGGCGATCTGATCAGTATCAATAATTCCCGCCCCAAATTGTCCTAATAAACCACTGACAGTGGTTTTACCAGATCCAATACCACCTGTTAAGCCAAGCAGGGGAATATGCCCCTTCAGGGCAGTTAAATCTGAGGGGTCACCAGGCGGCTTGTAAGGAGTTGAGGCCATAACAATTGAATAATGCCAGCAATATAAAAAATCGCCTAAAAGAAGCTTGGCCAGGCGCTTGGCTCGCCAATGGGAATATTAGATGATTTGTCCTAAATTAAAAATGGGCAGGTACAGAATGATAACAAGCCCCCCAATAATCGCGCCAACCAAAATGATCAGCAAAGGCTCAAGGCTTTGGCTAAGGCTATTGAGTTGGTTACTAAGCTGCGCACCCAGAATATCGGCACGTTTATTGAGCATTTCTGCGAGGGAGCCAGTCTCGGCACCAATGCGTAATAGCTGTAATGTTTCTACATCACACAAGGCCCCAGTCGGATCTGCTTTTTTCAGGGATTCCCCCAGCGGCCACCCCCGCGTTAAGTGCTTAAAGACTTCGGCACTGAAGTCATGGCTCAACCAGTGGTTTGAAGATTGGGCCGTAACCCTTAAGGCATCTGGAAGTGCTAGTCCTGATGCTAGTAAGTGCCCTAGGGTTCGACACCAATGCGTCAAAGTGGCAAGTCTGAATAAATTGCCTAGGACAGGGATGCAAAGAGTTAGGCGATCACACTTCCTCTGCAAGCGTGAGGACTTTAGCCATGCCGCAGTAAATACACCTAGTAAAAATATTATCCCGAGAATGATCTCGATAAAGCAATGTTCGATTAGCGTGGAAACTGTAATCAATATACGGGTCGGGGCGGGGAGTTCAGCCTGAAAATGTTCAAAGACATCTTTAAATACGGGAACAACCCAAACCATCATCACGATGATAAGTAAAAAAGAGGTGGACAATGTGATGATGGGATAGCTGAGAGATTGTTGTATTTTTCGCCGCAATTCAATCTGCCCTGTAAGTTGCTGAATGATGGTTTTCAGGGCTAAAGTCAAATCACCAGATCGCTCACTCACTCGAATAAGATTAATAAACTCCATTGAAAAATGACCTCCTTGCTCTTTCAGGCAATGGGATAAGCTATAACCTTTTTTGAGCTGTGCATGAGTATTTTTCAGCCATCCAAGCCATGACTGGGGTGCGGATTGGTAGACGAGTTCAATAGCGTTCAAGAGTGGTAAGCCGGCATGAAGCAAAGCAAGTAGTTGTTGAGCAAAATGCAGTTGCCCCTGTTTGCTCAGATTCTTTTTTAATAAGGGACGATTTCTTAATGACATGTGCCAATCTCAGAGGCAAGAGAGGTTGCGTTGATGAGTCCTGCAGTAATATGACGTCTTCCCGCTTCATGCAGTTCGAGATCCTTTGAGTGGTCGTTCTCAAGTAAGGAGGCATTGAAGATTTCATGAACACCAATGCGCCCAAAGTACCCAGATCCTTTGCAAGTTTTGCAGGTTGAGGTGGTAGATTCATTTAGGCAGTGTTGACAAAGAGCGCGAATTAAACGTTGGGAACTCACGCAGCGTAAGCAAGAATCAATCGATTCCCGATCAATTCCTAAACTTTTTAGTCGAGCAAGCGCACCCCTAGCATTGCGGGTATGTAAGGTGCTAAGGACAAGGTGGCCGGTTTGTGCTGCCTGGATGGCCAGTTGGGCTGTTGCTGTATCTCGAATCTCACCAATCATGATGACATCTGGATCTTGTCTGAGTATGGCGCGAATAATGCTTGAAAAATCGAGGCCTGCACGAGGATGATAAGCAACTTGATTAACGCCAGGAAGACGAATTTCAATTGGGTCTTCGATAGAACAAAGATTGCGATGAATCAGATTTAGCTCTTTCAGGCAGCTATAGAGAGTGCGCGTCTTGCCACTTCCAGTTGGCCCTGTTACCAAGATCAGGCCATTGGATTGTTGAATTGCATTGCGCAAAATTGCTAATTGCTCTGGCAGTAGTCCAAGACGATCAAGGCTAAGATCTTCGATTTGACTGGGCAGAATACGAACCACTGCTTTTTCGCCATAGAGGGTTGGGAGAATAGATACTCGGCAATCAGTATTTGGTTTGGAAAAATCATGGCCAATGCAGAGCCGCCCATCTTGTGGGAGTCGTTTTTCAGCAATATCTAAGCGCGCCAATATTTTGATACGAGTAATTAAGCGCTCATGGATATCAATGGGATAGCGTGACTGAAGCTCTAGGTAACCATCAACCCGAATACGTACTAAGGTTTCTTGAAGACCAGCCTCAATGTGAATATCAGTCGCCCTGGAATGAAGTGCATTAACGGTGATTTCATGCCAGGTACGAATAATCAGAGAGTCATCTTGAGGGATGCTCAATCGTTATTGGCAGTCTGGGTTGGCCGATAGAGCTTAACGGTTTTAACGCCTTGCTCATCAAACTGCACAATTTCCATCACGATGCCTGCAATTCGAATGCTGACATCATAATCAGGAATGGCTTCAAGCTTTTCCAGAATCAACCCATTGAGAGTGCGTGGTCCATTCAGAGGAAGATCGAGATTTAGCAGACGATTCAGATCGCGGAGCGCTGAACTTCCACTCGCAAGATAAGTACCATCCGGAAGCCAGCGAGGATCATTTGAGAGATTCGAGAACGAGGTGGTGAATTCTCCTATAAGCTCTTCAACAATATCTTCAAAGGTTACCAGACCAAGCACTTCACCATATTCATTCACTACTAAGCTTAGGCGCTGTTGATTGTCTTGAAAGAACTGCATCTGTTGCAAGACAGGCGTTCCACTTGGAATGAAGTAAGGCTCATTAACTAGATCTTTAAAATCTTGGTGCTTTAGTTGAGTATTGCCAAGTAGTGATAATGCTTTTTTAACTGACAGAATTCCAATAATGCGTTCAGAGTCTCCATCGCAGACTGGCAACTTATTGTGATAGCAGGTTTCTAGTTGTTGAACGACCTCATCGATTGGTCTAGAGAGATCTAGGATCTCAATTTTTGATCTTGATGTCATGACATCATCCACCAAAATATTTTCGAGATTAAATAGATTAAGAAGAATATTACGATGATGATTTGAGACAAAGCGATTAGATTCTAATACTAGGCTGCGTAGCTCCTCTTTAGACATAGTTCTACTTTCTGTAGAGGTTTGCAGACCAGATACTTTCATGAGCCCAGATACAAAACTATTAATAAACCATAGCAATGGCTTAAGAATATAAGTCAACGGGAGAATGAACCAGCCAACGTTAGAGGCAATTTTTTCTGGGAAAGCTGCACCTATCACTTTCGGAGTAATTTCACTAAAAACAATAATGAGTAGTGCCACTACCAAGGTTGCAATAGTGAGAACCAAGCCACTCTCGCCAAAAATATGAAGTGCAATTCCAGTGACTAAGATAGGTAAAATGGTATTAATCAGATTGTTGGAAATTAATAAGACAGAGAGAAGCGAATCAATTCGCTTTAAGAGTCTTTCTGCTAACGCTGCCCCCGGGTTCCCTCCATTTGCCATGGCACGAAGTCGGTGGCGATTGGAAGATAGCATGCTGGTTTCGGCCATAGAAAAAAAGCCTGAGAGGGCAAGTAAAAATAAGACGAGGGCGACCTGAGCAATAAAAGGCCAGTCATCAAAAAAGGTGTCCATCAGTTATGCCTGCAAAGAATATGGAAGATTCAATATAGCAAAGTGCTATTTCAGAGGCTATAGCTTTCGTCAACCTAAGCGCCTCTGTATGCCTTTTAGTTGTGTAAGAATTCTCTCTATGAGATTACAAAAAAAGACATCTTTGCCACAAAATGCCCAATATTGCGTTATTGAGGCTCCATTTGGGCGTTTGGGTATTTTGACGGAGATGGTGGATGGTAGTTTGATGTTATCTAAGATTGACTATTTGTCTTTAAGGACCCCGTTGAGCCCACCTAGCAATCAGTTGGCTAAAGAGGCGGCAAAGCAGTGCGCAAGTTATTTTAAGAATCCCAGTCATCATTTTGACCTCCCCTTAAAGCCTGTTGGTACGGAACACCAGCAAAAGGTTTGGCGAGCCACTCAAGAAATTCCGCTTGGCACTACAACAACCTATGGCCAAGTAGCTAAGAAGATTAAGAGTGGGCCAAGGGCAGTTGGCACTGCTTGTGGTGCCAATCCTTACCCCTTAATTGCACCCTGTCATCGAGTGGTCTCGGCGCAAGGTCTTGGTGGTTTTATGAAGGAGGATTCACCTGGGCTGTATCGCCAAATCAAAATTTGGCTTTTAAAGCATGAGGGTGTTCTTTAGCTTGGATTTACTGCTGTGTAGCTAGCCTTTTTAAAGGGTATCCCCATAGATAGAAAAAGATCTTGATCAGTACATCGCTGCCAGCAGCTATTTTTGTAAACGTATAGAAAAGCCAGACTGTGTTTCTGGAAAGTTTGAGCCCATCTTTTTTCTGGAAATGGTCACGTGCTGCAATCTTATCTAGGGTTAGCACTGCAAGTCCAAAAGCTAAGAGACAAAAACGGCGCATGCCCACTTCTTCTTTTGGTATCAGGAGGATATAAGTTAGTGAAGCATGCAGCTTTTGATAGGCAATGCGCAGCAGGTCAAGCTGACTTACATTGGCTGGCTGCCAAGAAACTCCGCGTGCCTCATCCTCAGGAGAGTCCTTAAGAATATTGGTCATTTGCAAGGCTTGACCAAATGCAATTGCTAGCGGTTCACGACCTTCTATATTTTTTGAAAATTGGGGAGAGTGGTGTCGAAAGATGCTAGTGAGGAGCTCCCCGACTACCCCGGCAACTACGTAGCAATATTCTTCGAATTGAGCTAAGTCTTTTAAGCCAGCCTCAGTTTGCCTGCCATGAAAACGAGACATCCCTTGAGACATGATGGAAACGCAACGACTCACAGCCTCTTGATCATGGTTAGAGCAGGTATGCAAAATGCGTAAAACGGTTGGGGTATGTGCGATTAAATCTAATTCATCATGATTAGAGTAATTTTTTAGCGCTAGCAGGCAAGGATTTACAAATGACTCGACTGGAGATCTTCCTAGAACCGTATCTAGAAATAAAAACGATAGATTTCTTTTGGTTTCTGGCGTGAGTTCAGCGGCATCTTCAATGGTGTCCACAATTCGACATAGTAAATAAGTGTTGCCCACAACCTTTTCAATAATGGGTGGCAGCAGGGGTATGGTGAGCGCAAAAGTACGAGAGACCGAATTTAAGATGGCTTTTTGATAAAGCAGGTCGGTTTGGGAGTTCTCAATCGGTTGAATCACAGGGCAATTATGTCAGACCCGTTAATGCAAAAGAGGCTAGGAGTGCCTAAAAAATAGGCACCATAATTTTGTTGCACTGCAAAATAATCTCCTCTAATATGACATCCATTGAAAAATTTTTGTTCTTATGGAGTTCTTATGAAAATCTGTGTGATCGGTGGGGGTGGCGCTATTGGTGGCTACCTAGCTGTCATGTTGGCACGAGCGGGTAATGAGGTGACTGTTGTTGCACGCGGAGCGACTTTGGCTGCAATTAAGGAGCGTGGCCTTGCTCTGATCATGGATGACCAGCCTGAGCCTTTGGTAGCCGAGGTTAAGGTGGTGGAAAAAATAACGGATGTTCAAACACCAGATGTGGTGATCTTGGCAGTGAAGGCGCATCAAGTTGAGCCAATCATTGATGATCTTGCCGCCATCATCGGACCAGAAACCATTTTGATTCCGATGCAAAACGGCATTCCTTGGTGGTATTTCCAAAAACTGTCTAGTGAATACCAAGACCATTCTGTAGAAACGGTTGATGCCGGTGGTCTTACTAAGCGCTCGATCAATCCTGACAACATCATTGGTTGCGTGGTTTATCCCGCCACATTCACGCAGGCACCGGGTGTGATTCGTCATGTTGAAGGCAATCGCTTTCCATTGGGCGAGTTAGACGGTAAGGTCACCGAGCGTATTCAGAAAGTGTCCGAGATGATGGGTGCTGCTGGATTTAAATCCCCCATTCTTGAAGATATTCGCTCTGAGATTTGGCTCAAGCTTTGGGGCAATATGACCTTCAATCCCATTAGCTCTTTAACTCATGGAACCTTGGAAGGGATTTGCCAGTATCCATTGACCAAGGAGTTGGCCTACAGCATGATGGCGGAAGCACAAACGGTTGCTGAAAAACTTGGCGTTACTTTCCGCGTTGATATTGAGCGTCGTATTGCTGGTGCTGAAAAAGTGGGCAAACATAAAACGTCTATGTTGCAAGATTTAGAAGCTGGTCGTAGCCTAGAGATCGACGCCTTGCTTGGATCTGTCATCGAGTTAGGGAAAATTACCAATACTCCAACACCCTGTCTCAATACTGTTTTTGCTTTAACCAAATATCTAGATGTGAATGTGCAGTCCTCTAAGGGTAGTTTGGCCTTGCCATCGGTATCGGGCTATTAAGATTTAAGGCAAAAGTATTTTAAGGATTAAAAACCCCTTGCTAAATTACCATAGCAAGGGGTTTTGTTTTATTGGGTATTACTTTTATTCAAAGCGATTATCTAAGCGACCAACACCTTCGATAATGATGCTCACCTGACTACCGGGTTTCATGGAACCTACGCCAATGGATGTGCCACAGGCAATGATGTCGCCAGCCCGTAGTGGAATATCTTGAGATATCAGGCTCACTAACTTTGCTGGCGGAAAGATCATATCGCTAATAGGATAGTTTTGACGTTCCTGATCATTCAGAATGGTTTTGATATGCAGCTTACTTGGATCAATATCTGTGGCGATGTAAGGACCAAAAACACCGAAGGTATTAAAGCTCTTCGAGCGAGTCCACTGTGCATAACCAGGGTCACGATTGAGGATTTCAATGGCAGTAACATCATTAATACAGGTGTAACCAAAAATCGCTTTAGCTGCTTCGACTTCATCAACTTCATAGCAAGACTTACCAATCACAATGCCAAGTTCACCTTCATAAACGACTTTGCCAGAATAAGACTTTGGGGTGCGAATCGTTTGATTGCTTGCTAAAAAAGAATTATTGCCTTTTAAGAAGTACAGGGGTTCTGCTGGTACTGCGTGCTCAAGTTTAGTGACGAGAGCATGAAAATTATCCACCATCGCTACCATCTTCGATGGCTTGCAGGGAATATCAATAGTGACATCAGCCAGCTTTAAGGTGTCACCAGTTGCTGTGGGTTGATTAAAGAGATCGCCTGAGTAAACTGCGATTTGATCTCCTTGTACTTGACCAAAGCCACTTTTTCCTTCATGTTGAAATCTAAGCCATTGAGCCATAATGAATTCCTATACAGTTTGAAATATTTAGATGACTAACATCTTACAAGGATGTGATGATGCACAAACTCTCTGAACTTACTTTTGCTGCGCAATGGGATCAGCCGATTCGCTATATCGAACGTACACGCAGCTATTACTTGGGCTTGGGTTATGACACTCCCTATGTTTGGGCACATTATCTTGAGGTACCTTTTACCATGCTGCAAAAGCCGCTCAATACATCGGTCTTGGGTCTGATTACTACGGCGGTTCCATATGATGCTGATAAAGGCCAACAGGGCGTCGGTGCTCCATACAATGCTAACGCGAAGTTTTATCAACCCTATCGATATTTGCTGGATGGTGAGATTGATCTTCGCATTGCGCATGTCGGTATTGATCGGCGCAATGCCAATATGGAAGATAGTGCTTGTTGGTTTCCATTGGCTGCGGCAAGAAAGGCCGTGCAGGCGGGACGTATTCAGAGTTTGTCACCTCATTTTTATGGGTTGCCAACGAATCGCAGTCAACGCCATACTGTAGAAATTGATGCCCCTTCTATTTTAGAAATGCTACGGACTGATCAGGTAGATGTTGCGGTATTGATTCCTAATTGCCCAATTTGTCACCAAAGTCAAAGTTTGTTAGCTCGCTATTTAGAAGAGGCGGGTATTCCAACGGTAGTTATGGGGGCTGCAAAAGATATTGTTGAATATTGTGGGGTGCCGCGTTTCTTATTTAGTGATTTCCCCTTGGGCAATGCCGCAGCAAAACCTCATGACGTAGATTCACAGGCACTCAATTTTGAGTTAGCTCTACGTCTTTTAGAACATGCCCCAGCCCCAAGAACGACTGTGCAGTCGCCA
>CAIMXN010000095.1 GCA_903845455.1 uncultured beta proteobacterium
ATGGTCAAAGAGTCGATTGCTATCTATAACCAGAAAAGGCCCCATACGAGCCTACAATACAAAACGCCCGATGCGGTGCATCAGGCGTTTTGAGGTTCTAATATTGGTTTAGTACTGTCAACTTATATCAGGACGGGTCATCTGCACTGATTTCTCTACTTTTGCTTATTTCTGTTTATTTCGACAATTCTTCTTTTCGCAGTGTCCATACATGGCTAAAGTATGTTCCTGGAGCTTAAATCCAAGGTTTTTAGCAATGTCACGTTGCCGTTTCTCAATGGCTTCATCTACGAACTCCTCAACATGCCCACAATCTAGGCAGACCAAATGGTCGTGATGCTGTCCTTCGTTCAGTTCATAAATTGCCCGACTATCACCCTTGGACGACTCAAAATGGCTGCGAAGCAATAGCCCAGCTTGTTCAAACTGGGTCAGCACGCGATACACAGTTGCTAGGCCAATCTCTTGATCTTCTTTAGCTAGGGCATTAAAGACATCTTCGGCACTAAAGTGCGTCCCGCCATTCTGATGAAAAAAGTCCAGAATTTTCATGCGGGGACCAGTCGCTTTTAGGCCAATATCGCGTAAATCTGCTGGAGTAGGGTTTTGGGTCGTATTCATGGCTTTGGGCGCTAAAATCAATGTCTTAATGATACGGCCAGCCATGCAAAATTGCCTTCAACTTTTTAATCGTTTTTTCAACCCAGCTTTGCGGGGCTTTTGGGCCGCCGCCTTTATTGGACTCATCAGTCTTAGTGGCTGCACCACTGCCGTAGATGAAACCCAGCGAAATTGGATGAATAAGGTATTTAGACCTTATGTGCCAGACATTGTTCAGGGTAATTTCGTGTCCTCTGAACAGTACTCTAAGTTAAAGCTTGGTATGACGCGTGAGCAAGTACGACAAATCCTGGGTACTCCATTATTAGCTGACTACTTTCATGCAAATCGCTGGGACTATGTTTTTGAATTTAAGCGGAATGGCCAAGTGGTGGGCAAAGATCGTCGCGTCACACTTTTTTTTGAGGGCGACAAGCTTGTCAAGTTCGAGGGTGATGCATTGCCAACAGATATTGAGTTAGTTGCAGAAATTGATAATTACGCAAAGACTAAGCGCTCATTCTGGGATGTAATTACAGGCTCAAATAAAGCACCAGTGACACCACCACTGCAGCAGCCGGAATTATTGGTGCCGAGTAAAACAGATAATTTAGCTGCTGGAGTGCCCATACCTACTAACGACAGTGCGAGTAAAAGCTCTTTCTGGGACTTTTTTAGCTTTTCAAAAAAGCAGCCAGCAGCAGGCCCAGTCCCACAGTCTGAAGTATTGGGGCCTGGTGCTTTGAATATTCCAGCGACTTCTGAGACTAAGTAGTTGTAGGGGGATCGAGGCAGTAAGCAGAATTACTTTTGAGGTGAGCTGAAGTGAGTGGCTTTGGAAACTTTTAATAAGAAGCGAAGAAATAAATGATGAAGATTGCAATTGCTGGAGCAACCGGTCGCATGGGAAAAATGCTGATTGAGGCTGTACTCAATAGTACGGATGCCCAATTGGTGGGTGCGTTAGAACATGCTTCATGCCCACAGTTAGGCGAAGATGCAGGTGCATTCTTAGGCAAAAAAACGGGTGTAGTCATTACTGCTGATATTGCCCAAGCACTGAGCGGCGCAGAATTCCTGATCGACTTTACGCGGCCAGAAGGAACAATGGCCTATTTAGCCGTCGCAGAAAAGACTTCTACCAAAATGATTATTGGTACCACTGGATTAAGCTCGGAGCAAATTGCCAATCTTAATAAGGCTTCAGAAAAATTGGCCATTGTTTTTGCACCCAATATGAGTGTGGGCGTAAATGTAACGTTCAAGCTCCTCGAGATTGCAGCAAAGATGTTGAACCAGGGTTATGACATTGAAATTATTGAAGCGCATCATCGTCACAAAGTAGATGCGCCGTCAGGCACTGCGTTGAAGATAGGCGAAGTGATTGCCGATGCCTTAGATAAGAAATTAGATGATATTGCTGTCTATGCTCGCGAAGGACATACAGGTGAGCGCAAAGAGGGCTCTATTGGATTTTCAGCCATTCGGGGAGGCGATATCGTTGGTGACCACACGGTATTGTTTGCTGGGGATGGTGAACGCATTGAGATCAGTCATAAATCTTCAAGCCGTCAATCGTATGCCCAAGGCTCCTTACGGGCTGTACGTTTCTTGCAAAACCAGAACTTTGGTCTCTTTGATATGCAAGATGTATTGGGATTGCGCAAGTAAGTTTTTGCAAAAAATCATTAGTTAATAAAAATAGAAGAAAAGAGTTGTATTGAATGAGTAAGGATTACGACCACCGCAGCATTGAAGCGGCAGCGCAAGCTGATTGGGAGAGCGCACAAGTTTATAAAGTGACAGAGCATGCTGTAGATGCTGCTGGTAATAAAAAACCAAAGTATTACGCTTGCTCTATGTTGCCTTACCCATCGGGTAAGTTGCATATGGGCCATGTGCGGAACTACACCATTAATGATGTGATGGCGCGTCAATTGCGGATGCAGGGTTATAACGTTTTAATGCCAATGGGTTGGGACGCTTTTGGGATGCCGGCAGAAAATGCCGCCATTCAGAATAAAGTACCTCCTGCTAAATGGACCTACGACAACATTGCTTATATGAAAAAGCAAATGGTGGCAATGGGGCTGGCGATTGATTGGTCGCGTGAGGTGGCAACGTGTAGTCCTGACTACTATCGTTGGAATCAATGGCTCTTTTTAAAGATGCTGGAAAAGGGTATTGCCTATCGCAAAACCCAAGTGGTGAACTGGGATCCGGTTGACCAAACTGTTTTGGCAAACGAACAAGTGATTGATGGGCGTGGTTGGCGTTCTGGTGCCTTGGTAGAGAAGCGTGAGATTCCAGGTTATTACTTCAATATCACTGCTTATGCAGAGCAGTTACTAACTGGCTTGGATAATTTAGGCTGGCCTGAACGTGTCAAGACCATGCAACAAAATTGGATTGGTAAAAGTCGCGGTGTA
>CAIMXN010000096.1 GCA_903845455.1 uncultured beta proteobacterium
AATGAAATGATTTTTTAATTGAATACCGATGTTTGAATATAGCGAATCTCTAGAGCAAGCTCGTCAACGCAATATTGCTGATGCCCTGATGGAGGATATTGGCACAGGTGATTGGACTGCTAAGCTGGTGCCTAGTAAAGCTGTTCAAGCACAGCTGACGGTTCGCCAAGAGGCTGTTCTGTGTGGCATAGACTGGTTCGAAGGTACACTCAAGAAATTAGACCCGCATGCCAAGCTTATATGGCATTACGTTGAAGGCGATCTTATGAAAGCCAATACCAAAGTATGCGATATTGAGGCTGACTCGCAGGCCCTACTCTCTGCTGAGCGCACTTGCATTAATTTTTTACAGACTCTGTCTTGGACTGCCAGTATTACCCGCCAACATGTGGATGCTATTGCAGGCGTAAGTCCAAATCAAAATGGTTGTGCTGTACTAGATACTCGCAAGACCATTCCAGGTTTGCGCCAGGCTCAGAAGTATGCTGTGCGTATCGGTGGCGGTCAAAACCAGCGGCTTGCTTTATGGCACGGTATGCTGATTAAAGAAAACCATATTGCTGCAGCTGGTAGCGTGACTGCAGCGCTCAAGAATGCTAGCGCGCTGAATGCTGGCGTAGATATTCAGATTGAGGTAGAGAACTTTGCTGAGTTAGAAGAAGCGCTAGCTGCAGGCGCCAAAAGTATTCTAATTGACAACTTCACCACTGATCAAATGAAAGAGGCTGTTGCTTTTACTGCTGGCCGCGCCCTGCTAGAAGCTTCAGGTGGCATCAATCTAGATCAGATGCGTGCAATTGCTGCTACGGGTGTAGATCGCATATCTCTTGGTAAGTTAACTAAGGATGTCTATGCGGTAGATTTCTCAATGAGAATCTTATAAGTGCTCGCTCAATATCTTTAAAAAAATCCCGCATTGCTAATAAGCTCATTAGTTGATTCAACGCCTGCTACTAGCTAAACTAGCGATTCAATGTAGCAAGTATCATCCCGCGATTTACCCCCCGTAGTACAGGCCCCCATTTTTGAGCTTCCCCAAGGACTAGTGGGTACAACTTAAACAATAATGTATAAAATTTGATACAATTGATGAAAATAACAGAAAAGCCCATTCAATGGAGGGGCTCTAGCCTAAAGGATATTAAGGATAAAAAGATTTTTTCTTACGACGCCCGCAAAGAAGCTGGTCATCAATTGAGCCAAGTTCAAATTGGTTTGGATCCAGATGACTGGAGACCATTTGAAGAAATTGGGGCAGGAACAAAAGAAATACGCATCAATCTAGATGACGGTTGGTATCGAGTGATATACGTAGCAAAGTTTCAAGATGCCATTTATGTATTACATTGCTTCAAAAAGAAGACTCGCGTTACCAGCAAACAGGATAAGGATATGGCGATCAGTAGGTATAAGGAAGTTATAGCAGAAAGGATAAGAAAATGACTCGTCAAAATAAAGCTACGCATATCACCCCCGTAGGTGGAAACGTTTTTTCCGACCTTGGATTCTCTCCAAAAGAGGCGGCTAGCCTACAAGCAAAATCTAGGAAAATTATTTCTGAAAAACTGGCCATTAAAGAGTCATTAATGGAGGAACTATCCTTGTGGATTGACGAAAAGCAACTAAAGCAACATGATGCTGCCATTATCCTCGGGGTAAGCCGTCCAAGGGTTTCGGATGTCGTTCATAAAAAAACCGTTAAATTCACCATAGACTCTCTTGTGGATATGCTTGCTAGAACCGGAAAACATGTTGAGCTTTCGGTGAGGTAAGAATATCTACCCTGGCAAAAACACCTAAATAAACACTTCAAAGAGGCGGCTCTAAAAGGCGCTCTTTAATTTGATTATGTTTCTTTAGTATTTTCTGTGCCCTCTGCCTGAGGGGTCAAGATAGTTGGGTATGAGACCGCCCAAGTACCTGGATAGTCACGACTGTAGTGCAGCCCCCTACTCTCTCTGCGCATGAGCGCTGATCTCACAATCAACTCGGCACACTCAAGAAGGTTGCGTAACTCAATTAAGTCACGCGTTACTTTAAAGTTGGCGTAATACTCTTGTACTTCATATCTAAGTAGCTTGATGCGGTGTAATGCGCGCTCTAACCTTCGGTTAGTTCTCACGATACCGACATAGTTCCACATGAGAGAACGCAACTCATCCCAGTTATGGGCAATAACCACTTGCTCATCAGCATCTTCTACCTGACTCTCATCCCAAAGGGGTAAGGTCGGCATCACAGGTGTTTTGAGCTCAGAGATATCTTCTGCAGCTGCCTTACCAATAACGACGCACTCTAAGAGTGAGTTACTCGCTAAGCGATTGGCGCCATGCAATCCAGTGTAGGTAGCTTCGCCCACTGCATATAAGCCGGGTAGATCAGTCCTGCCTTTTAAATCAGTTACTACCCCACCGCAGGCATAGTGCGCTGCAGGCACGACAGGTATTGGTTCTTTAGTGATATCTAAG
>CAIMXN010000097.1 GCA_903845455.1 uncultured beta proteobacterium
ATGGTCAAAGAGTCGATTGCTATCTATAACCAGAAAAGGCCCCATACGAGCCTACAATACAAAACGCCCGATGCGGTGCATCAGGCGTTTTGAGGTTCTAATATTGGTTTAGTACTGTCAACTTATATCAGGACGGGTCACCTAAAATAAGAATATGTCAAAGAGCTCTAAACCCGAAGATGATGCAATCAATGTTGCAGCCCCTGCGGGTTTTGATGCGCAAGCTGTACCTATTGAGTCGGTATGCCTGGATCAACAAAAAGTATCAGATGGCTCGCTCAATCCACAGCAGTTAAAGGAACGCTTTCTATCTCCTCCAGTCTGGCAGACGGAGATTACCGATGAGAACCGACATGTGATAGCTGCCGATATCATTGCAAGGCGTCGAGCGGCGGGTAAGGTCACGCGCGCTGCGGTTCTGATTCCCTTGGTGTTAAGGCCCGAAGGCTTATCAGTATTGCTGACCCAAAGAACCAATCACTTGCGTGATCATGCTGGGCAAATCAGCTTTCCGGGTGGTCGCATGGATCCTGAAGATGGTAGTCCGAATGAAACTGCTCTGCGCGAAAGCGAGGAAGAAATTGGCCTGCAACGTGATCGAGTAGAGATTATTGGTCATTTACCTCAGTATTTAACGGTTTCTGGTTATAGCGTTACCCCAATTATCGGTTTAGTCAAACCTCAGGCAGAATATGTCTTGGATGAATTTGAAGTGGCGGATATATTTGAGGTGCCTTTACATTTTTTGATGGATCCGGCAAATCATCAGGTTCGGGTTTGGCAGAGTGAACAAGGTAGCCGCCGTTTTTATTCAATGCCCTATGAGGGTCGCTTTATCTGGGGAGCAACTGCTGGAATGTTACGTAACCTTTATCATTTATTAAAAGTATGACTTTCTTTTCTATTCTCTTTGCACTCATTGCCGAACAATATCGTCCGGTATCAGCTAACCATTGGGTTCATCGAGTCGGCCTTCGTTGGTTAGATTGGGTCGCTAGTGAGTTTGGTGGCAAAACTGAGGATGGTGCTAGTCCTGTGGGTGCTCGTTTAGCCTGTTTGGTAGCCTTTATTCTCCCCACCTTCTTGGTCTTTGTGATTTATGTAGCCTGCATGTTGAAGTATCCAATCTTAGGTTTCATTTGGAATGTGATCATTGCCTATTTATTTTTTGGCTTTCGTCAGTTCAGTCACTCTTTTACCTTGGTTCATGAAGCCATTCAGAATCATGATTTACCAACGGCTCGTCTAATGTTAGGTGAGTGGTACGGCCCTGAATTGGATGTATCAAACCTTAGTGAGACCGAAGTCATTTCTTTGGCTTTGGAGCGGGCTATTATTGGTTCACATCATCACGTCTTTGGCGTCTTATTTTGGTTCATGATGCCAATGGGACCAGCCGGCGTGGTGCTATATCGCTTGGCGGATACTGCTGCCCAGCGCTGGTCAGAAAGAGGTGACTTTAATTTAAGTGAAGCAGCTCGCCATTTCTTCTACGTCTTAGATTGGATTCCGTCCCGAATTACTGCAATGGGTTTTGCCATTGTTGGTAATTTTGAAGGTGCAGTTTATGCTTGGCGGCATTTAACTGGCAAATGGGCAGATTCATTATCCGCAGTGATTCTTGCTACAGGTAGTGGCGCACTTGGGGTGCGTTTAGGTGAGCCCTTAAGTGAACCTGATAGTGATGAGGCTTTGCGCATGGCTGAAGCGGGCGAACCTTTAATTTATGAAGTAGGTCTTGAGCCAACCGAGCGGACGATGCGTTCCGCGATTGGCTTAGTATGGCGCTTGGTCATCGCTTGGATGGCTTTATTGCTAATGCTGACCATCGCTCTTTGGCTTGGCTAATACCTTGAATCTGTGTATCTGCTGTTTTTGAATCAGAGCGTAATTGTCTAAATAGCGCCAGTCTTTCTGGCGCTATTTCATTTCTGGCTACGGCATCTCGTACTGCGCAATCTGGTTCAGATTGATGAGCGCAATTATGAAAACGGCATTTACCAATGAGCTCTTTGAATTCTCTAAAGGCATGTTCGAGTTCGCTGACTGACATATGAGCAAGACCAAACTCTTGAAAGCCTGGAGAGTCAATAAGAGCCCCAAGTTTGCCATTGGAATCTCTTCCCCATGCTTCGGGTAGTTCAAAGTAGCGGCAGGCTGTGGTGGTGTGTTTACCAGTATCTAGCCGCACTGAATATTCTTGTGTGATAGCGGCAGCATTGGGCACCCAGGCATTCAGTAGGCTAGATTTACCCATGCCAGATTGACCCACAAATACAGAAACTTTGCCTTGCAAGGCAGGGCGTAGCGCTTCAATGGAGGCAGGATCAAATTTTGCAGAAACTTCGTTCACTGGATAACCCATGCGTGCATAAGGCTCAATGATCTTGCGAGCCTGCGCTAGATTATCTGGGAGATCGCACTTATTTAGCAAGATATGCAAGCCAATTTGGTTTGCTTCAGCAGCAACGACTGCTCTTCCCAGTAGGTCTGGAGAGAATGCTGGCTGGGTCGCAAGCACTACTAAAATTTGATCGACATTAGAAGCGATCAATTTGCTCTTGAAGGCATCGGATCGATAGAGAAGATTTTCTCTGGGTTCAATTTGAATGATGCGTGCTTGATCAGCCGAGGTCATTTCTAGTAGCATGCGATCGCCCACAGCGCCAATATGCTGCTTGGCTGGAGTGCTAACCTGAATTAAGGGGCCACCAGGCGAGTCGTTTCCTTGAACATCTTTTACCAAACGCTGCGCTAAATAATGTCTTCCATAGGAAGCGGTTAGTAGCGCGTGAAATTGCTCCATCGGTTCCTAGCTTTGACGTTGCAGATTGGCAATACGAAGAGGAGCAGGTGGGTGTGAG
>CAIMXN010000098.1 GCA_903845455.1 uncultured beta proteobacterium
ACCACAAAGCTAGCAGCAATTAATGCCGAATTCCCATCCTCTGAAGTAGAGAAAAAAGAGCAGGAGCGCAAACGTAACATCATCGCTGCAGCTATGGAAAGAGCGGCAAAAGCAAAGTCACAGTTATGAATCTAGAGAAGCGACGCGCTTTCTTTGAGCTGCTCAAAGCCAACAATCCCCATCCAGAGACTGAGCTGGAGTACAGTTCCCCTTTTGAATTGCTCATTGCCGTCTTGCTATCAGCGCAGGCAACTGATGTCTCGGTAAATAAAGGCACCCGCCAACTTTTTAAAATCGCCAATACCCCACAAGCCTTGTTAGATCTTGGAGAAGAAGGTGTCAAGCCCTATATTCAACACATCGGCTTATTTAATTCCAAAGGCCGGCACATTCAAGAAACCTGCCGTCTACTCTTGGAAAAACACCAAGGCGAGATACCTCAAAACCGCGAAGCTTTAGAGGCGCTGCCTGGCGTTGGCAGAAAGACAGCCAATGTCATTCTCAACACTGCCTTTGGGCAGCCAACCATTGCCGTAGATACTCATATCTTTCGCGTTTCGAATCGCACTGGGCTAGCGCCAGGCAAAGATGTAATCAAAGTTGAAGAGCAATTATTAAAGCGAGTGCCTAAGGAATTTTTGCAAGATGCGCACCATTGGCTTATTCTGCATGGTAGGTATACCTGCAAGGCTCGTAATCCTGAATGCGCGCAATGTATTGTGGAACCCTTGTGTAGCTTTAAACAAAAGACAGGTAAAGGAAAAGTTCGTGGCGATATTTAACCCTAGCCGTGAAGAGGTCCGACGTTTTTTTTGCGATACCTGGAAGAAAAAAATAGCAGCTCAAATCCTGACACCACTTGAAACGATTGCAGGCGATTGGATGGGGCAACATCCTGAGTACCATGCCCTTCTATCTGATTCGGAAGGGGCACTAGCGCAGGATTACACTCCTGAGCGTGGTGAAACCAATCCTTTTTTGCATCTGTCAATGCACCTATCGATTAGCGAGCAAATCTCCATTGATCAACCACCAGGCATTCGACAAATCGCCGAGAACCTTACGAAAAAATTAGGTTCGGAGCATGATGCGCAACATCGCATCATGGAGTGCCTAGGACAAGTGATGTGGGAGGCACAACGTGATGGTGTGCCACTAAGCCCCGAGAAGTATCTAGAATCCCTTAAAAAATTAAACTAAGTGAGAAAAGTAAATGAATAAGCAACAAGGAATAGTAAGAAGAATTGTTACTGGGCATGATGCCGATGGCAAAGCCATTTTTACCGAAGATCAAAATGCACCAAGTGTGCATGACAATCCAAAGCGGGTTGGCTTTCATCTAACGAACCTGTGGATTACTGATGAAACACCAGCAAAGATTAATAACGGCCCCGATCCAACTAATCGCCCTTTAGAACTGACGCCGCCACGAAATGGAACAGTAATCCGCATCATAGAGTTTGGTCCAGAGGGTGCATGGACTCAGAATCTAAATGCCTCTGATGCAAAAATTGCTTTTGGGGCTCTTGGTACTGAAAAAGCTTCTACCTTCCAAGAAGGTGGGCATCCTTTTATGCATAGAACTGAAACTGTAGATTACGCTCTGGTACTTGAGGGTGAAATTTATATCGTGCTAGATAAAGAGGAAAAGCTGATGAAACAAGGCGACTTTCTGGTCGAGCGCGGAACCAATCACGCCTGGAGCAATCGCTCTGGCAAGCCTTGCAAAATACTCTTTGTGCTGATTGATGGGAAGTTTGATTTAGGATGACCTAATACAATTGTGAAATTGCAGCCCGAATCTCTATAGGTAGGGCATGTGCCTTTTGTTTTCGTGCTTCCAAAATAGCACTAGGAGTCTCCTGGACTTTTGCTGACCATACAGATCCCGGAAAGAAGGCATCATCTTGATAGCGTGGAATGACGTGCCAATGAAGATGAGGAACCTGATTACCTAGAGAAGCTAGGTTCACCTTGTCCGGCTGCATCACATGGCGGATAGCTGCTTCAATCGCAAAGACTAAGGACATGAATACTTCGCGTTCACCAAAGGTGAGTTTGGACATTTCACTCACATGATGATTCCAAATTACTCTACAAAATCCGGGTAAATGAGGATCATTCACCAGAATCACGCGACAGTCATCGCCACGCCAAATTAACTCACCTTCTTCGGGACTCAGTTGATCTGTACAGAGTGCGCAATTTTTCATTCGATAAATGTATACGAAAACGGCACCTAAGTCACCCTTGTGGGGTAATTTAGGTGCCGCGGCAGTACTGGTACTACTGCTATTACAAACAACTTAGGGATTCGATTAGTGGAACTGCTCTTCTTCAGTAGAACCTGTTAAGGCTGTTACCGATGACTTACCACCCTGAATAACGGTCGTTACATCATCAAAGTAACCAGTGCCGACTTCTTGTTGATGCGAAACAAAAGTGTATCCACGATCACGCGCAGCAAATTCTGGCTCTTGTACTTTTTCAATATAAGCCGTCATACCGCGCTGCATGTAATCTTGGGCTAAGTCAAACATGTTGTACCACATAGAGTGAATGCCGGCGAGGGTAATAAATTGATACTTGTAACCCATGGCACCTAATTCACGTTGGAACTTCGCAATCGTTGCATCGTCCAAGTTCTTTTTCCAGTTGAAAGATGGTGAGCAGTTATATGCCAACATCTTGCCTGGGAACTTCGCACGAATCGCTTCAGCAAACTTACGGGCAAAATCAAGATCCGGTGTACCTGTTTCACACCAAACCATATCAGCGTAAGCAGCGTATGCCAAACCACGGGAGATCGCTTGATCCAAGCCCTTACGTGTTTTATAGAAGCCTTCTGGAGTGCGCTCACCAGTCAAAAATGGCTTATCGTTTTCATCATAGTCAGAGGTCAACAAATCAGCAGCCTCAGCATCAGTGCGGGCCAAGATGATAGTAGAAACACCCATCACGTCAGCAGCTAAACGTGCAGAAATCAATTTTTGTACTGACTCAGCTGTTGGTAGCAATACCTTGCCACCTAAGTGTCCACATTTCTTCACTGAAGACAATTGATCTTCAAAGTGGACACCAGCAGCACCCTGCTTAATCAATGCCTTGCTTAATTCAAATGCATTTAATACACCACCAAAACCTGCTTCAGCATCGGCAACGATTGGAGCAAAATATTCGACATACCCAGCTTCACCCCGTTGAATACCTTTAGAAGTTTGAATTTCATCAGCACGCTGGAAAGTATTATTGATACGTTCAACCATTTTTGGAACAGAATCTACTGGATACAAAGATTGGTCTGGATACATCGCTGCAGATGAGTTACCGTCAGCTGCTACTTGCCAACCAGATAAATAGATCGCTTGCACACCTGCTTTAACTTGCTGCATTGCTTGACCACCGGTCAAAGCACCTAAGCAATTAACATAAGCTTCGTTATTCACCAAATTCCAAAGTCTTTCAGCGCCATGCTTAGCCAAGGTGTATTCAATCTTTAACGAACCACGTAAACGTACAACGTCTTCTGCGGTATAGCCACGGGTAATGCCTTGCCAGCGTGGATTGGTATCCCAGTCTTTTTGAATAGCTGCGATTTCTGCTTTGCGATCTGCCATGTTTTTCTCCCTAAGTTAAACAAGTACTTCAAAAATTGAGACATTTAAGTCTTATGTCTTATATAAGAGTTTAGGGAAATTAAAAAAGCAAACAAGCCTTTCTGTAAAGATTTTATAAATTATTTAGTTATTTAAAATCAATAACTTATATAATATATTTCACTATATGGAATATGAATTCACTGCCTGAAATTAAACCAAGGGGGTTTTGTTGTAAGGTATTTTATTGGGGGAAATGAGATTTCACATTGTGAAAATAATAAATCTAAATCACTCAGTCATTAAATCCATAAAGACGTTGAGGATTCATACATAGTATTTGATGGCGGGTGAGCTCATCAGGCGCATACAAAGCAAGGCTCTGGAGCATCTGTGCAACACTGGGCATCACACCCCAATTAGCCACGTGCGGCCAATCAGAACCCCAAATACAGCGATCAGGCGCTGCTTCTATTAAGGCAACTGCATAGGGCACCACTTCCTCATACGGAGGCGCCTGATCAGTCAATCGATAGGCACCAGATACTTTTACCCAGGCCCGTTCTTTGACTAATTCAAGTAGAGCCTGGAAACCAGGAGAATTCAATCCCACTGATGTTCGTAGATAACCCATATGGTCGATCACCAAAGTAGATTGCATTTTCTGTATACGTGGCATGAGTGTTGGTAAGTCATTGGCATTTAATAAAAACTGAATATGCCAACCCCAATCGTTTGCCAAGGCATCACACTCCTCTAGTTTTGATAAATCGAGGCCACCACCAGAGAACATCACATTCATACGAATGCCGACGACTCCTTTGTCCCGCATATTTTGATAATAAGCATCAGGCTGATTTAGTAATGGGACAGCCACACCACGTAAACGCTGAGGATGTTTCGTAAGCACTTTCAACATGGGTTCGTTATCTTGCCCATTAACGCTCACTTGAATTAACACACCATAGGTCATGCCCACTTCATCCAACATGCGGATGTATTGTTCCTCGGTAGCCTCAGGAGATGTATAGGATCGATCAGGAACAAAGCTTGCGGCACTAATGACATGCGCATGCGTATCGACTGCACCTCTTGGCATCACAAAAGGAAAGGGACCGCTCTGATGTTCAGGCGGTCCCGGGCAAAACGGAATATCTACTTCTGGCACTAACGCATCTCTTAGTTTGCGTGCAGCTCTCGTCCACGCGTCTCTGGAAGAATGACTGCAGCGATAAAGAAGACGCCATAAGCAATCACAGCAAAGACAGCGATTGCCGTAGCCAAACCATACTGAGTAGAAAAGTAACCCACTAAGGCTGGAAATAAGGCACCAATCCCACGACCAAAGTTATAGCAAAAGCCTTGGCCGTTACCGCGCAAGTGCGTTGGAAATAATTCAGTAAGGAATGCGCCCATGCCCGAGAAATAGCCGCTGGCAAAAAATCCTAATGGGAAACCTAGCCACATCATCATCTCATTAGTAATTTGCAATTGGGTATAAGCGAGCACTAAAACAATAGCGCCAAGCGAGAAGGTCATAAACAGCTTCCGACGACCAAAACGATCGGCCATCCAAGCCCCAAATAAGTAACCAACAAAGCTACCCACAATCACAAAAGCTAAATAACCTGTGGACCCCACAACCGTTAATTTACGTTCCACTTTAAGGAAAGTTGGGACCCATGTCGTGATAGCGTAGTAGCCACCTTGCGCACCCATTGCTAAGAGAGACGCTAAGATAGTGGTTTTAATCATGCCTGGTTTAAAGATCTCCCAAATCGATGGTGAATCTCCAGCAGCCTTTACTTTTTCGCGGGCAATTTTAGCAATCTCTGGTTCTTCAACATTGCGGCGGATATAAAGCAATAGCAAAGCTGGAAAAAATCCAACTACAAACATGGCACGCCATGCCATCTCAGGAGGTAATACAGTAAACATAATGGCCTGCAAGAGAACTGCAGCGCCCCAGCCTACTGCCCATGCTGATTGCACTGTTCCTACCGCACGACCACGATACTCAGCACGAATCGTCTCACCCATCAATACAGCGCCAGCTGCCCACTCCCCCCCAAAGCCAAAGCCAAGCAAGGCACGAGAGATCATCAGTTGATTGAAATCTTGAGTAAAAGCACAAATCAAACTGAAGGTAGAGAACCACAGAATGGTGTACTGCAAGGTACGCACGCGACCAATTCGGTCGGCAAGATGACCTGCGAACCAGCCACCAAAAGCAGAAGCAAGCAAGGTACCAGTCACTGCTAGACCAGCCATCCCACGGTCAACTTGCCAAACAGCAATAATGGTTCCAATGACTAATGGATAAATCATGAAATCCATACCGTCTAAACCCCAACCTAAGAAGCAACCCCAAAAGGTTTTCTTCTCTTTTGGATTCATGACTTTATAAAAACCAGTCAAACTGGTATCAGTCTGTTGACTCATTTTGTCCCCCTTATTTATTTTTAGGCTTTAAATTACTACATGAGTTGTATCTTTATACCTTAATTCATAGTCTTTCATAGTGAACTAGCGAAAACCCTTAAGATACTCAAATGATGCATTGCACACCCTTGGGAGATCACGGCCTACTAATAGACTTCACAGAGTCAAAGAACCCACTAAAGGAAATCCATGGCCTTAGCAAACAGCTATTTGCCAATAAACCTATTTGGGCCGCAGAAATCGTTTCTGGCCTTACCTCACTAGTGATCGAATTAGATTATCAAGATCAGGTTCCAAAGCAAGTGCGCGAGCAAGCTATCAAAGAACTAGAAAAGATTAATGCGCAATTACAGAAACAAAAAATTAGAAAAACAGCAATAAGCAAAGTCCATCAAATACAAGTTTGCTATCACCCTGAATTAGGCCTTGATCTTATTGAGATTGCAAAGGCATGTGGCTTGACTGTGGAAGAAACCATCCAGCTTCACAAGAAAAATGTTTACACAGCTGACATTCTAGGATTTATGCCAGGGTTTGCTTACTTTAGTGGTCTTAATCCCAGCTTACGCTTACCTCGATTATCTTCACCGAGGCCATCAGTACCTGAAGGTAGTGTAGCGATTGCAGATTTACAAACAGCCATCTATCCTCGCTCTACTCCTGGCGGCTGGAATCTGATTGGTCGGTCGCCCAATGTTTTATTTGATGTTCATCACAAACCACCAGGCCTATTTATGCCGGGTGATCAAATGCACATCCAAGAAATTGGTCTTGATCAATTTCATCAGCTTGATGCGGCAAACCAAACTACAGAAATTATTCTGCCCTTTAGTGCCCAGAAAAAAAATCAAGCTTCAATTGAAATTAAACAGTCAGGCACTTTTACTACTATTCAAGATCAACCAAGATTGGGACTCTCTCACTGGGGAGTTGGGCCCGGTGGTGCTAGCGACCTTCACTCTCTAGAACTGGCTAATACCATGATTGGTAACGAGCTACATGCAGCTGCCTTAGAGATCACAGCTACTGGACCAGGTCTATTTTTTAGCGAAGATACTTGCGTCGCTTGGGTTGGCGCCACTTGCAGCGGCATCATCAACGGCGAATATATTCCAGGTAATCGTCCCGTTTGGATTGCCAAGGGATCCACTCTGCAATTCTCACCACTCAATCCTGGTTTGCGATGTGTACTCGCAATTGGAGGTGGAATCGATCTGCCCACAATTCTAGGAAGCAAGGGCTCGCACATTAGCGCAGATATCGGCCCAAATAGACTACAAAAGGGGGATATCTTATTTTTAGAAAATCCCAGAGCCCCCCTTAATCACCCCTACCTGCGAGATCTCTATCAGAGTAAGTCATTGCCCAGTTTTCCTAAATGGCAAGTACGTTCCCCTTATTTGCCTTCTCAAGCAGTTACCCCTATTTATTGCTTGCCAGGACCTCATCTCCCACTTTTAGCCAGCAAGGATCGAGAGCTATTCTGGTCAACCATTTGGAAAGTCAGTAATCAAAGTAATCGTATGGGGATTCGTCTGGAGAGTGACTTTCAGATCAAAAAAATATTGCCGAATATTCCCTCCCAAGCAATCACTTTCGGTACAGTGCAATTTCCCCCATCGCAAGAGCCTATTGTGATGCTCTCCGAACATCAAACTACTGGTGGATATCCCCGCTTAGCGGAGGTGATCAAAGCGGATAGGGCAAAATTAGCCCAAGTTAAACCCGGTAATAAAATTCAATTAGTGGCAATTGATATAGAAAAAGCAGATCATTTCAATCTAGAATCAATCCAACTACAAAAATCAACGATGAACGCAATTGCACTATTGCTTCAAACCAGCATCAAGAGGGCTTAATGGATATTAATAGCGACATGGGTGAAGGTTTTGGTGTCTGGGAAATGGGCAATGATGCTGAATTACTCAATTACATTACCTCTACAAACATTGCCTGTGGCTGGCATGCTGGTGATCCAGCTAGAATGAAACGGTTGGTCGAACAAGCTGTTCAAAAAAATGTACTCATTGGCGCGCACCCTGGCCTTCCTGATCTGGCTGGTTTTGGTCGACGGGAGATGGCGATCTCAGAAGAAGATGCCTATAACTATGTTCTCTATCAAGCGGGAGCTTTGCAAGGTTTTGCTCATGCGGCTGGAACTAAACTGCATCATGTAAAACCCCATGGCGCTCTATATAACCAAGCAGCAAAAGAGATGAAGTTGGCCAGAGGAATTGCTCGGGCTGTCAAAGACTTAGGTCAGGATGTGATTTTGTATGGCCTAGCAGGTAGTTGCTTAGTCGCAGCCGCGCATGAACTGAAGGTACCCATCTGGCAAGAGGTTTTTGCAGATCGTCGCTATACCAAAGAGGGTTTTTTGGTTCCGCGCACACAAGCTGGGGCTCTCATTGATGATGAGGTAGTAGCGTTAAAACAAGTCTTACAACTGGCAAAAAAGAGTGAGGTCAGCGCAATCGATGGCAGCATCATCAAGATACAAGCCGATACTTTATGTATTCATGGTGACAATCCACACGCCGTAGAATTTGCCAAGAAAATTCAGGCGGCTTTAGCCTGATTTACAACCCTAAATGCAGTAAAGATAATCATGATCTGAAATAGCGCTACCCCAATAAAGAGCAACTTCGGAAGATTGGCATCCATAAATATTCCAAAGATGAGTGGACCAAGCGCCGCTCCCAGATCAATTCCAGAATAAACAATTCCATACACTCTGCCAGATGCGCCTGCTGGGGTCGCTGAACGAATCATCAAATCTCGTGATGGCGCCGCAACTCCGATACCAAGCCCTATGACAGCAAATGGAATGGCAAGAAGATCCATCGGCATCCAGCCAGCGGCCAATAAGAGACTCATCGCAATACTGATGACAAAACTAATTGTGATGATGCTCTCGAGAGATTTAAAACGGGTAGCTATGTAAGCGCCTAATAGCATTCCCCCTGCACCGCCTAAAGCCATGAGAGTCAAAAAATAATTCCCAGTAGTGACATCAAGAGTGTAGATTTGGAAAAGAGCTGTTGGAGCGAATGATTGAAGGCCTGAAGTGGCAGCCATGCTAAACAAAAAGAAAATACAGCAAAGCCATACTGCGGGTAATTTCAAAAATCCATAGGTACTCATGGGAACACTACCAGGATTACTTGCGGCATGACTCTTTCTTGACTCCTCATGTCGCTCTTGAGCGCTATCCAATAACAGCGCACGATTCATCCAAAGAAAAATAAGAATCAGAGCCTCGAGAGCAGCCGCTGCTACAAAAGCAATCCGCCAATTCGCCAAAGTCGCTACCGCAACCATAAAAGCAGGTGCAGCTGCCCAACCTAGGTAGCCAGTAACACCATGAACGGAATAAGCATAAGGCAAGTTTCGTAGAGAAACTTTATGATTAATAAGGGTGTAATCAACTGGATGAAATATTCCATTACCGCATCCAGCAATAATCGCAGCTAAAACCAAAGAGGCGTATCCATTACTTTGGGAATACAACAATGCCGCCAGAATTAATAAGCCCATGCCAGAAAACAATACTGGGCGAGCCCCTACTTTATCAACCAAAAATCCCGATGCGGCCTGGACGATGCAAGATACTACAAAGAATATCGACATGAGCAAACCAAGCTCAGCATAACTTATAGCAAATTCATTCTTCAGCCATGGAAACATGGGTGGAAGAATTAAATGAAAAAAATGGGAGCTACCGTGAGCTAGGCTAATCAAACCAATTACCTGGACATCACTGGCGCGTCGATTTAATTGCGCATCAGTCATGTCTCGAGTGTACTGGCGCAGGAATTTTCCTGCTTGCTTGCTATTCGATGCTAGTGCACTTGACGGGTAAAGCTAAATTCAC
>CAIMXN010000099.1 GCA_903845455.1 uncultured beta proteobacterium
TAGTGAATCGCCAGCGTGGAACATGTCAATCTGTGACTAGCTAGCTAAATTAAATGATATGACTAAGTATGTAGAACTTGCTGTGGAGGATTTGCGGACGCGGGTTCGATTCCCGCCGACTCCACCATTATTAGTAGTAGCGTTACCCAGCAATACCAAACAACCCCTGATATCATATAGGTCTCAGGGGTTTTTTGTTAACTGTAGGCAACCCTTGGAAACGGTAGTTCAAAAACTTTCTGGGGGTACTTTGGGGGAACTTATTATCAAAATCGCGGTACAAAAACTAAAAGTACCCCCAAATGCTAACTGACTCAGCATGCAAGAGCGCAGCCTGCCCACCAGATAAGCCGCACAAGCGCCATCCTGATGCTGAGGGGCTTTATTTGGAAGTCCGAAAAAACGGGGGTAAGTACTGGTTCTTGAAATACCGCGTCAAAGAGAATGGCGCAGTCAAAGAAACCCGAATGTCATTTGGCGTCTACCCCAAAGTCACCCTAAAGGAAGCGCGGGTAGAACGCGCAGCTGCAAAACTTGAGATTGCAAAAGGACGCGACCCTTCTAAGGATCGTAAAAGCAAAAAACAACAACAATCCATCTCTGGAGACGATAGCTTTCGTTCAATTGCCCTTGCTTGGCACACTAATAAGAAGAGTAGCTGGAGCGTGGATCATGCCGATAGAACGCTAAGGCAAATGGAGCGTGATCTTTTCCCAATAATTGGTGATCGCCCGATCAAGGATCTGCGCGGCACAGAAATTCTCTACACCCTAAAAAAGGTCGAGGAACGCGGTGCAATAGAAACTGCTGATAGAGGATTAATGATTTGTAGGCAGATATATGATTATGTTGCCTTGGACGACATACCCGATGCCACGCGAGGTATTAAAGCAAAACTACAACCGTATCGCGGGAAAAAGTTCGCTGCGATTTTAGAGCCAAAAGCCTTTGGCAAACTCTTAAAAGCCATTGATCTCTATCACGGTGGAATCGTTGTGAAAACTGCGTTACAACTAGCGCCAATTCTATTTCAGCGCCCTCTTAATCTTCGCCTCATGAAGTGGGCGCAAATTGATTTTGAAGAGCAGCTATGGACTATCCCCTCTTCAGAAATGAAACGAACGCTTGAGGGAAAAGAAAATGGCGAGCCGCATTATGTGCCGCTACCTACTCAAGCTATTAAGCTAATTTCAGAGTTAAAGCCGTTTGTAGGAAATAGTGAGTATGTCTTTAGGGGCGAAAGGCAAGCAAGCAAACCAATTAGTGATAACAGCGTTCGCACCGCCTTATATTCTCTTGGCTTTGGTAAAGAGCAAAGCTGGCATGGATTTAGAGCGAGTGGGCGCACGATGTTGGCAGAACAATTAGATGAAAAGATAGAGCATCTTGAAGCTCAATTAGCGCATGCAGTTAAAGATGCCAATGGAACATCTTATAACCGAGCCATCTTTATCAAACAACGACGCCCAATTATGCAACGCTGGGCGGACTATCTTGACCAACTGAAAGACTCAGACAATGCGCCAGAATCTACAACATGAGCCAATTTAACCCCGCAAGAAATTGGACTGGGGATGGTTGGTTATATACAAATACCCTAGAGCAATCATTAATGGTCAAAGTGGCTTTGACTTGGGGGTTCAATCTCCCAGACTTTGATACTTGGCTAATTGATTTAGAGTCATGCGCGGCAAAAGACGGGATGATGAAATATAGGGAAGAAATGCTTCATGAAAGTACTGCTATGCTCAAGCGGAGTATTGAATCCCTAAAGCAAAGTCGCTTCATGATTGAGCGAGAAAATTTCCTTTTGCCTCTGGCAAAAGGCGAGGTTAGTAATTTGGCAAAGAAGTATGGCGCAGCAGGTGGCGTTCAAAAGTTTTCTGCATTAAAAACAGAGGTAATAAGATTGGCAAACCCTTATACGGATAAAACTCCTAACGAGATAGCCCGTCTAATCTATTTAGATGTTCGCAGATTTGCAGATGATAAGAAATTAAAAAAATTATCTGAAAAAGAAGAACTTACAACAATCGCCAGATGGATTAAGACCGCTCCAAAACCGACATAGCGGCTATATCGGAAATTCAGAAAAGTATTTAACCGATATAGCCGCTATGTCGGTAACTTAGATACGCAATAACGCTCCTCATTGCCTAGGATGTATTCCATAAGCCTTTGACTTCCAAAGGTAGATATGGAGGCACTATGCAACACAAGTTAAAAACCCAAGAGCCAGAGCAGATCCCCTTAGATGGGATGTCCAGATGGCGCGATATTGAAAATAAAATCCCAGTAAGTAGAGAGCTGTGGAGACAACTATCTAAAGAAGGCAAAGCTCCTCCAATTTTGCGCTTAGGTTCTCGTTGTAGCTTTCAAAGTAACCGCGAAATCCATAGATGGTTAGAAGATCCGATTAACTACAAAGCTACAGCTTAAGGGATCAATATGAATCCCCAAATAAAAAAGCCCAGCGGCAAACTGGGCTTCTCCAAAACTTATTCAACTGATCCGATCATACGCCGCCAAGGATTTATCTGCAAGGCGGGAACATGAACCCAGTTCAAACAAACGAGGAATGGATTAAAGGATTTGGCGAGGTCGTGCCTGAAGAAAAAAGCAGGGCTAATGCTAGAACCATTAACTATTCGGCTGGAAGTCTGCATATTGAGCCATCACCTTCTCTGCCCAAATCCAAGATTCCTAAAATCTTAAAAGACATCCCAGACCCATTCGAAGGATTGCTAAAAATGGAAGTAACCCAAGGTAAGGTTCAAGAAATTCAAGATGCAAAATTTATTTTTTTAAATCTTATTGTTGGAGGTCACTTAATTGCCATTATTGGAAAAGCTGGCTCTGGAAAAACCGCTTTTTTAACCTATATCGCAGCAATATTGGCAAAAATGGGCTATCAAGTCATCTATGTGAATGCGGACGCATCTGCCAGCGACATTAAAGACTATGCCCGACATGCCAGCGATCATGGCTATACGCTATTAAACCCAGATATAACAGGGCATACGAACGATCAGGTAGTTGAATATCTAAAACAGATGTCATTGATCGATAAAGACTATTCCAATGTTGTGTTGGTTCTCGATACGCTTAAAAAATTCACCGATTTGATGGCAAAAAATAAGGGTAAGGCTTTTTACTCAATCCTACGAGCTTTAAGCGCTAAGGGAATGACTGTGATCTGTCTGGGACATTGCAATAAGTACGATGGACTAGACGGGCTGCCTATTTATGAGGGAACTGGAGATCTGAGAAGTGACTTTGATGAATTAATTTATCTAATTCCCATCAAAAATCCTGATGGTTCACTTACCGTGTCAACTCATAAAGATAAGGTTCGAGCTGAGCTTGAAGACCTAACCTTTGTAATTGGCTCAGATCGTAATGTAACGGTATCACCAAGGCACATAGATACTCTGTCGCTATCCAAGCATAAGAAACAATTGCATGAGGACTCCGACACGATCTCATTCATTTTGGAGAACATTAAGTCAATGAACAAGTCCGCTACTGATTTATTTGAAATCTCAAAAACCCAGCAGAGTGGCTTTACTCGAAGGGGTCTGGAAAATGTCTTGAAACGACATTGCTCCGAATTTTCAGTCGATCCGTTATGGCTTTCAATTGCGCAGCCAAGATTTGGCTTTCGCTACGGTTTGATTTCGGACGAATATAAACACCAACTCGCTGCTATGCGAAGGGGGGTCTAAAAGTGGTTTCTTTGGTATCTATCGCTGATCACGCATTCGCCATAGATTCCATACATACCATTAATAACAAGATAACCATATATACCGTTTTGAGTACCCCTTATATACCTTCACTTTAGGATCAACACCATGAAAGCACTAACAAACCCATCACCAGAAGCAATGCTCCATATAGACAATGAGATTTTGATGGACAACTTGAATCAACTCTTTAACAAAATTGCCTTTTTAAAGACTGAAGCCTATTCTCCGAGCGCAGTAATTAAGTGTGCTGATGAAATGCGATCGCATCTCGAAGATGTTTGCCGTTGTTTGTCTTCGAAGCAGACTATTGAACATAAGATTTATGTTGGTCAGATTGCAACGCAAGAGATAATTGCAAAAGGCTGGCAAGAGACTGCCGAATATGCCGCAACAACATTAAAAAAATGTGTTGCTAATTCATAGGATCAGCGGAGAATAGAGTTATTGATTTGTGTACTTCCTGAGTGATTCTTGCAGTACACAATCAAAATCCCGACACAGTTCGGAAGAAGAAAACGCAAAACAGAGCGAGTCTGGTCAGAGCGCGAACTTAGAGCAAAATTTTCCACTCTAGGAGCATGACCATGAACGACCTATTAGCCCTCGTTGAAAAGGGCAATAAAGATATATCTAATTTCAAATCTGACTTTAGCAATCGCTTAGATTCACTTGAGGCAGATCAAACCAAATCGAACCGCCCGAACTTTGGTGGCGGCAGCAATAGCAGTAACGAATGGCGCGAAGCCTTCGAAACGCTAAAAGGTAATGACTTTAGCGGTCGAGTAGCCTTATCGCGTAAAGCCATCGTCTCTGACTCTGGACTTAGTGTGCCAGCCATGATGAGTCCTATTGCCACGACTGCTACGACAGGCTGGTCATTCATTGAGCCATACCTACCAACTAGGGTCATCGATGCACCTAGCGCTGTCATTAATAAGATTGGCTCAACCGATTCGGCAGGGGTGCAAGTAGCCCAAGGTGATGCCAAGCACCTTTTAGCAATCAGCACTTCATCTTCCACAGTTGCATTGGAGACCTATGCTTGCTATGCCAAGGTATCAACTCAAGCCCTTCAAGACATCCCAGACCTTCAAAGTGTAGTCAACAACATTCTGAATCTTCGGTTAAGAAAAACCATAGATGATCAGATTTGGCTCATGGCAAACACGACTGGAAACAATACGGCGTATGTCAGTGCCAGTACAACGGTTGCAGATAATCTTGTTGGTGCTGCTGCACAGTTAGCGCTCTATGGACTAACAGGGACATTCTTCTTAAACCCCGTGGACTTTGCCACTCTTGCCTTAACCAAGGCGAGTACGAGTGGTGTGTGGTTAGGAATGCCTTTGATGTATGAAGGAATCTCAATCAAACAAGCGTCATCCATCCCATCTGGCAAGTTCCTATTGACTACTTTGGACGGTGTTGGTGTATCGATTGCTGAGCGATCCGAAGCAATGTTGATCTTAGGTATGTCTGGAACAGACTTGACCGATAACATGCGCACCGTACTGTTAGAGAAGCGTGTTGTTCCATTCACTACCGATGCAAGTCGTGTACTGATTGGTGACTTAGTTAAGGCTGATTAAGTAGTAGTTCTGCAGCAAGCCCAAGCCAGAGAGTGGGCGCTCCTTGGAAAACCTCTGGCAGTGTGAACAATCCTAAAGAGATTGGTTCATTCAGCACCTTGCATAGAGGAAGACCTACTCATAACTCTCTTATGGGTGGGTCACTCCTTTAAGTTAATTAGTAAGTGTTAATAAATTGTATGGATTAGAAATAAAAACCAATAGAATCAGGCACTTGCCGTACCCCCCTAAAAGACCTAGCGGACAAAGTGCCAAAACCGCGCGAATGGCAGAATTTTCTCAATGGCAGCGAAATCACTAGGGGGTCTAGATGAAAAAGGCAGAAAAACCAGAGGAGCTACAGCTCGACGAAGATCTAAAGGTCTTTGACACCAGCGACCTACAAGTTATCCCCGAAAGTGATCTGGGCATCTTCTCCAAAGAGGAACTAAAGGCTATGGTTTGGGTTAATTAGGCTAATTTAGAACTTATTCTCTTTAACTTTTTCGCATTTTCCGTTCCAATGCTTGGATTCAGAGGTTTTATTTTTGGGGTCGTTCTCATATTTATGGGAGCTAAACTTACCTGAAAGCCTATCAAAGTTAAGTACTTGGTTGCCAGTATGAGCATCAATTTTAAAATTCTTTGAACAATGGATTTCTTCAGGAGTCCATATGTCGCATGTATACCCCTCAAGCTTTTTATTCTTGAAAATAAAAGTAAGCAATTCTGTACTTTTTTCCTCACCCTTCATGCCATTTATGTTTGCATACCATTCAGTCTTTGTATCGCATACGACGGAAAAGGTTGTGTCATCAGTTTTTACACAGGCAATAAGAAGTAGGGCTGAGATTAGAAATAGTAATTTATTCATCATTTCTTTGGCATCCTACCACCAGCATTAAGGCAGTCCTTTAGTGTTGGGTAAGGAGTGAAATGTTTGGTTTTCATGTAGTAAGTGCTATTGGGCGCATGGCAAATGCCTGATTTACTCATTTTTACAGGCTCAGATTGCGCTGCTGCACTCGTACAAATGAGTGCAGTCGTTAAGATTAGAATCTTAGTAATATTCATAAATATCAGACTATCATATAAAAGATAATGGTCAAAATAATGAAAAAAATACTATCTATATTCTTGCTGCTCGCCGTTATCTCTTGTGGATCTGATACTGGCGATGTCCCAAAAGAGTTATTTGGGATCAAATTGGGAGCTATTTTTGATTTCAGCAAAATTACGCGCGATAGTGTTGATAAGTTTCCGATAAAGCAATTTACAGGCGCGAATCAATTTATGGGTAATGGAACTCATTTTTATTTTGAGCCATTAAAGGAAAGTGCTTACTTCCCATATAAAGAAGAGAAAAAGAAGAGTGATGATAAGTTTTATCAAACCAACTATCGCTTATATTTACTTCCAGTAATTCCCGATTCAATCAAGACAATGGATGAACTCTCAAGCTCAAAACTTGATATGGAGGTCGCTCTTATTGAATGGAGTGACAAAAAGAAAAACAGGGAGGATGCCTACTTCTGGGTATCTGATATGTGCAAAACATTTAGTGCGGACATTAAGACTAAGCCTGAAATCCTTGAGAGTTATGAATCTAAGAGCTATTTCTGTGAGTTCAAAAAAGATAATAGGATGTTAAAAATTAACAATCTGATGGAGTCTATTTATTTTTCACTTCAGTATGACAAAGATTTCTTTGACAAGAAAAACGAGCAAGTTGAGGAAAAGATCCGCAAGCTAAAAGCTAAAGAAATACTTAAGAAATGAAAATCCTCGTTAAAGCCCTGCTTCTTATCTTAGTTCTGTGGATTGCCATGACTGTTTTTGGCGTCAGGATTAATGTCAGTCAAAAGCTAATCCAAAAGGGTGAAAGCTATCCTGCCTCTGTATCCAAGGACTATGGCTTGGTGAATGATGGAGATGCAAGCCTTGTTTGTGGATACTTTACTGGTCTAGCCGTAGTTCACGCGGTGTTCTGGTATTCCTCTAACAACATACTGGGTAAGGATTCTTGCCCAATTTGGACTGACAATAAATGATTAAGCTCTTGACCATCATTACGGTAGCTGCACTCGTGAGTATCAATTCCGTATATGCCCAAAACCAAGGTATGCTGCCATTGGTTGATGCAGTTAAAGGAATTAATCTTTCCAAGCCTGATAACTCCACCATTGGATTTGTAGGTAGTCGATGCGGTACGCTATATACGGCAATTGCTGGCTACTTTGCTGGAAATGCCAATAAGGATTCCGAAAGAAAGACTGCATCAGATTTCATGGAAAAGGCAGAAATATTCTCATTTGTTGGCATCTATGTAGACAGCACCGTTAACAAAAAAACAAATGAAGCAATCAAGGCTCAGGGCGATGCGCTTTCCAAGGCTTATATTGATGAAATGCTTGCAGGAAAAAGGCTTAATAACAATGTCTTCACAAAACTGATTGAGTCAGATGTTAATTTCTGCGTTAATCAGTTCCCCGAATACTTTAGTCTATATAAGACTATTCAAGACGGTAACAAAAAGAATAAAAAATCTCCAACATGAAATCAATAATTATTGCAGTCGCTGCAATGGTGTCTTCTGGCGGGTTATACGCCCAAGCTATTTATGATGCCAACGGACAATACAGGGGATACCAACAAACCTCACCAAGTGGGGTTACTACGACCTATAACCAGCAAGGTCAAAGCACGGGGTCTTCTCAGGTAGATAACGGGCAGACTAGCTATTACTCACCCAATGGCGAATATCGGGGTACAAATACAGCGACCCCAGCGCCGATGCAGCCAAACACCACAATCAACACACCAAGACAAGCACCACAAGCTCCAGTTATGAAAGGCTGGTAATGTTTAAGTTAAATGGATGGCAGAGACTTGGCGTGATCCTTTCCATAGTTTGGCTATTGGGATCTGGTATCTATATTAATAGGCTAGTGACTGATTCAGGCATGAAATCTATGGTTTTAGTATTAAATCTTTGTCTAGATTCCTCGGCATCCTCGGGTGGGCAAAATACACCAAGCTGCACACAAAAAGCAGATGATGTGTATCAAGATGCGGTAAAAAATAGATACCGAGATATAGCCGCTCTTACTTTAATTCCATTACCAATATTTTGGGTTTTGGTCTATTTAGCAATTTTTCTTTATCGATGGGTATGTAGGGGATTTAAAGGGGATAACAATGTCTGAATTAAACCCAATTGAACTAAAGCAACTAAAGCTAGCCCAAAAAAGGTATGAGGACTCAGGGATCTATTTCATCTTAGGCACATTCATGGGAGTAATTGCCTATATTTTGTACGGCGTATATAGCTGGTTAAGATTTGGACATTGGACGGATAAAAGAGAAATCTGCGTTGCCATTGAGCAAAGCTGTATTACCAACTACACTTGGGCTGGCTTTAATTCAATAGCTACATGGTTTATGAATTGTGATTTGTGGATCACTATTCTTGTGCTTGCTGGATTGACTGGCTGGTACTTGACTTATGAAGCTGGAGAATTGAACAAAAAAATAAGGGGTTGGTAAGAAGTGCCTAACTCCCTAGATAACCTTCTTAGATGCGCTGATGATGTGCAGGATTTCTATCGAAGACTTGGTGGCTCTAATCAGTATTCAGGATTCATGAATTGGCACATCCCCGCATTTGTTCTATTGCTAAATCAGAATAAGGCTGACTTTGAGGTACTTCCTTCTGGTATTTGGCAGAACAATCAAGAACTTCAAGCATCAGTCAAATCAAGGTTAATTAGTAACCCTCCCACCATGGAAGACATAGTTGAATTCATGGGGAGAACTACAAAACAATGCTCAAAATTTAAGGATCAAAGAGAGCGTGTTGAGTGGCTTAATTTCTGCGAAATAAGGGCTAAATGAGTGACGCCGAATTCTTCGCCAAAGCCAAAGGTGTAAAAACCTTTAAGCAGCACCAGCAAGAGCGCCTCCTGAAAGCCACTGTTGTTCCTGCATCAGAGTTAGCCAAGCGTAAGCAAGAAGAGGAAGAGCGTGCCAAAGCCTTTACTAGGGCGGCGCTGGATGAGGAATTCGTTAATAGAACTGAGCGATCAGTAAGCCCAGTCTGCCCAACACCGATAGGTCAGAGAGTAGGGGTGATTACCAGAGAGCCATTCGAGGATTTGCCTTAAGAACAGATAGTCAGAGACATCACATCACTAATGTGGGGGAACTTGTGGGGGTAGTAGCAAGTTTTTAAATAATTTTCCCGATATTTATCATATAGTTACATAAATCATTCAATGGACGCCGACCCACCATTTTGAAGTATGTAACAGACTAACGCCACCCAACAGGGTGGCGTTTTTCTTTACAGATAGGCACACAGATAGCTATCAATTAAATTGGTAGCTCATCCCCGCTTGAAAGTTTAGTGGGGCACCAGGGAAGATTCCATCTGGACTTCTGCTGGCAATGTATCTCTTATCAAATACATTATTCACCACCCCAAATACTTTCCAGTCTTTGTTAATGGCATAGTTTGCACTCCAATTCACTGTGGCAAAAGCAGGTATCTCACCTAATGTGCCAATAGTATTTTGCGCTACCGTATTGGCTGAATCTGCATATTGAGCTGAGATGTAATTTAGGCTCAGCAGGGTATTGAAGCCATTCTTTTGGTAGTTAATTCCAAAGTTTGAAGTAAGGTCAGGGGTATAAGGAATACGATTCCCATCTCTACCCAAGGAGCTGTTACCAACAAACTTCGCCACTGGAATATAGGTAGTGTTACCTTTAAGACTCCAGCTCGAACTAAGGTCATAACCCAAAGATAACTCTATACCTTGGTGCAAGCTTTTTCCTCCATTCGCTTTGGTAATTCCTGCTGCCAAACTTTGATTCACGATCTGATTGCTAAAGTTCATACTAAAAACTGCAGTATCAAATGAAAAATGATTAGCTCTGCCACGCAAACCTAATTCCATATTGGTTGAACGCTCTGGATCCAATTGCTGATCAACACCTTTATCATCAATTGCAGTCGACAGCTGTGCAGGCGCAAAACCTTTGTAAATACTGCTATAGATCTGAGCCTGCGGAATCAACTGCCAGGTTGCGCCAAGCTGTGGAACAGTTTCTATATTTTTAGCATTACCCGCCTTGCCGGTGATCACATTCGAGCGATTCTGGTTATAGCTCTCAATTCGCACCCCAGGGATCAGGGTGAAATCTTTACTAAGCAAGAATCGGTTTTCGGCATATACGGCAACAGAGTTTGCCTTATTTTCTTCATGAAGGGAGAGTTGGCCAGAATGCGCAAAAGTTTGAGATGTCACCACTTGATTAGATTGAGATTCAGTATGTAAACGAACGCCAAAATCAATCACATTCGCAATGCCAAGAGCATTGTAAGAGTGTGACAATCGTGAATCTACTCCAAGCATTTGAAACTCACGATTACGACCAGCCAAACAATCTACACCCGCGTTACAAGCCTTATAAATAGTGGCATCTTGCGTACGATCAACGATCGATTGCCTCCAATAATCTCTAGATAGTTTGCTCCAATACAGCAATGTATTCAGCTTAGTATCTGCGCTGATCTCTAAGGCATGATTTAGATCTACTGCATTTCTTTGTGTGATGAAGTCATCATTGGGAGCCGGATTGCTACTTGACTTATTGGCATACTGATTGGGTCGCAAGCCAACATAAGAGGTATTGATATTGTTATCGTAATGAGTGTATTTCAGACTGAGCCACTGATCTTGAGAAATCTCAATACCGCCTTTAAATAGTATGTCGTACAACTTAAAGCCATTATTTTGATATCCATTCGATTCCGATTGAATAATATTTAACCCACCTACCGCACCATTTGCGTCAGATTTTCCTCCAGCCTCAATTTCAGCCAAGTGATATCCATAGTTACCAGCTTTTCCAGTGAGCTTAAAACCCTGGGTAGGCGTTTTTGTGAGGTAATTAACCACACCTCCAATATTTGTAGGCCCATACTTCAATCCCGACGCACCCTTTAAGACCTCAATGCCACTCATCCTCTCTGCTGGAGGACTGTAATAAGAGGCATTTGAAATAAATAAACTGGGCTGTATTGGAGCGCCATCCTCCAACAATAAAACTTTCGAACTACGATTGGGATTCAAACCCCTAATGCCAATATTTGGGATAGAGCCAAGGCCACCCTCATCCCCGCGAATATTGACACCTGGAATCGTTTTCAATGCATCTTGTAATGATTGCGGTTGCAATATCTCAAGCTGCTTTTGATTGATAACATTAACTGTGCCGGGAATTTTTGAAAGGGCATTGTCTTCACGCCCGACAATATCGATTCTGGGTAACTCTATATCTTGCGAGTTTGCTACATTCGAAAAAGATACACCATATAACAGCGCAGCCAATGAAATCGAGGCTAGCTTATGTTGACCATGCCAAATATCTTGATGCTTCATATACCATCTCCAGTGATAACAACAAACAATCGCTGGCTATATGCATATGAAAATGCTCTTGCTGGCTAAAAATTACTTAAAACTTATTTCGTCAAAATTAACTTTCTTAATTTAGTGATGCGCAATTGATATCTTTGACCATCATGTAATATAAAAACCAACTTCCCACGACCTAACAGGGTATCGCTCAAAACTGTCTTAGGCAGTTCTACGGAGGATTGATTAAATTTGGTTGCAGCATTCAGTAGATTTTTCTCAATCATTCCTTAGCCTTGTAATGTAAATTGCACAGGCACTTGGAAACAATCATTACTAACTCGATCGTCATAGCCAGAAATCGGCAAAAACTTCCATTGCGCAAGGGTATGAATAGTTGATTCATCTAAACTCTGATGCCCGGAACCACGCAGAATACTGAGCTTATCGACTACACCTGTTTGATCAATACATAGTTTGACAGTGACGATACCCTCCTCTTTTAAACGCCTACTACTTAATGGATATTTTGGTCTTGGGTTATAAATTTGCTGCCTAGGA
>CAIMXN010000100.1 GCA_903845455.1 uncultured beta proteobacterium
CCCACAAACATCTTGCGTAAGCCTGTGCGCCCTAATGATTTCTCCTGATAGTCACTATAGGCTGCTTGCACGGCCATAGTATTTTTTGTAATGCCCTCTGGAACAGACTTCACCAGTTGCAAATACCAAAGCTCTTTTTGATATTGAACATTTAAGCCAAAGCCACGATTTGCTGGCGAGCGCTCTTTAGCCAAAGGAATCACAGCCCGTAGGCGGTATTGCTGTGGCCCCGCTGAATTTAGAGGCTCATCAATAAAGCCTGCACCATTGACTTTTGAGGCCTGGCTCATAATCTCTGGACTTGGTGGAGAAGAGGGTGCGAGCAATGCACCAGATGCCGCAGTGGCCACTACCATCTGTCGACCATCAAAAATAGTGATTTCTTGAATACCAAACTGATCACGTAACCGTGATAACAATAATGTCAACTCTGCAGGACTTGCGTAATTAGGCAAAGACTGAACCTGGCTTGCAACTATGCGACCCTCATCCTGCAATTCTTGAAGCGAGGCGCCTAAGGTAGCGCGCCCTAGCTCTAGGCCAGCCTCTAAAGCAGATTCGACTTGAACATCAAACCAGGTTTCAATACTTCTAGAGACGAACTGTAAAGAAACACTATAAAGAATCAAGCCAGGAACGACCCCGACTAGGGCAAAAATCATCGCTAATTTGGCAATCAAGCGTGTGCCAAAGCGCCCCTTATGCCAACGAATTGCGATCACCACAACCAAAGTCAAAATGACCAAAGCCAAGCAGATGCCAACAACTACGTTGGCTGCATAAAGCCAAATAAAGTAGTTATCAAAGAATTCTGTATTCGATGATGCGATGGAAAGCATAACGAGCAGCAATAATGCAAATGCCCCAATAAATATCGCAGCAAGTGGTAGCGCCCGCTTTTTCCATATTTCTTTTTGGAAAAATTGAGATTGAATAAAGAGGCTAGGATTCTTCATCGCTTAATGAGGTTTGTGCCACTGGGTGAAAAAGGGAAGCGCAACCAATCACTAGAAACATTCCAATCCCGGTTATTCAATGCATTGACCTGAAATGGCTTTGGCAACTTGCTCAGGTCCAAGGTCATTCGCAATGCTGCGGTATAGGGCTTGGCAGGATCAATTTGATTGTTATCGATCACTTTCCAACCGCCAATAGTGCCTACCGTTTGCAAGGCCTCTGTAATTGTCTTTGCAGAAAAAGTGAAACCCTCTGATGCAATGCGATATTGCTGAGTTAAAGGTTGATAAGACAGTCGTGTTTGTCTTTGTGCAATGGCAGGCTTCTCATCAAACCAATACCAACGCGAGCGTGTTAAATCGAATTCTGTCTGAAAATAGAGAACCACTCCTTTTTGAACCGCCTCCTCTAGACCTGGAGATAACTCAATCTGAAACGCCGCATTTAAAAGCCAATCGTTATCCGCCCGCTCCAATTCCACGGATGAAATTTTGATGCCCTCTGCACTAGCCGCAACTGAAAAAAAACTCAGCACAAGCAAGCAACAAAAGATGAGTTGTTTAACTCTTTGGCTCATGGCCCATTTTTCTTAAATAAAGCATAGAAAAATCCATCATTGGTTCCAGAAGGCAAAATTTGCCCTGGGGCGCTTAATCGTAACGCATTGCTATGCTCTGCCGCAAACCAAGCGGCTTGAGACTCGCCCTCTTCTGGAAATACCGAGCAGGTCACATATAAAAGCAGGCCATCCTGCCTTAGCATCTTCCAGGCCTGAGCCAAAATGCTCCTCTGTCTTTGCTGCAAAGAATTCACATCAGCCTCGCGCCTTAGAAAAGGGATGTCTGGATGACGCGACACAATTCCAGAGGCTGAGCATGGGGCATCAAGCAAAATTTTGTCAAAGAGTCTGCCATCCCACCATGCCGCCTTAGAGGCATCCCCGCGTGTAATTCTCACCCGATCTGAAGGTAAACGTAGACGATCTAAATTACCGCCAATTTTTCCCAGGCGCTCCCCATCTAACTCCAAGGCAACGACTTCACAATCTGCAAGCTCTAATAAATGGGCGGTCTTGCCGCCAGGCGCAGCACAAGCATCCAAAATCAGTTCACCAGATTTTGGATCCAGAAGTATGGCGGCTAATTGCGCGCCTGCATCCTGAACAGATACTGCGCCACCATAAAAGCCGGGCAAATCAGATACGGGTACTGGCTCACTCAATAAAAGCGCTGAATTCAGCTTCACTCCGAAAAGCTCTTCAATGGGCTTGGAATAAATGCCTGCTTGTGTCAAGAGTTCTTGATACTGGCTGCGATCATATTGTTTAGCATTCACGCGCAATATCAATGGAGCTCGTTGCGCCTGTTGAATGAGTAGCGCCGCCCAAACTTTGGAATAGTTTTTCTTAAGATTGGCACGCCACCACGGTGGCACAAACATGGTGATTGGATCGGGTGGATAGCGCTTCTCCCCCTCTGGGGGCTGTACAAGTACACTGACCTTACGCAAAACAGCGTTCACCAGACCTTTGGCATACATGGTTGGCTCGTACTCACTGCAAGCCTTAACTGCTTGGTCAACAATGGTGTGAGTGGCGTATCCCTTGCCATCTTGATTGCCCTGCAAAAAAAGGGCAATGGCGACGCTTAATAAATAATCTACTGGGGCTGGCGGAGGCTTAGGAATAAATTGAACAATCAATTCATGTGAGCGAATCCACTTGCGTAAAGCATCAAACGTCAGGCTTTGAACAATCGGTCTTTCGTGAACATCCAGCTGGCCTAAAACTTCTGTCAAAGAGCGTCCTGCCATCACCTCGCCAATAGCTTGTGCCGAGATAGTGATGGCCTCTGAAAGAGGAAGGCTGCGTGCTGATTTTTGATCTGGCAAATTATTCCCTATAAAAGCGTAATGCTTGTGGTGGTACACCATGCGTCTGCAAACATGCGGCCGCATTTAATCTTTTACCGCCTGGCCTTTGCATCTCAAGGACTTCAATCACGCCCTGCCCACACTGAATGAATACGCCTTTTTTACTAAACCCCAATACTGCTCCGACTTGATCTGACTGACTATAGTCCCCCGAGCTGGGTATTCGAGAATTCCAAAACTTCATTGGTATGCCATCGAGATTACTCGTTGCCCCAGGAAAGGGATTAAAAGCACGAATGCGGCAATCAATAACGGTTGCACTGAGCTGCCAATTAATATCGGCTTCGCTTTTTAATATCTTCTCTGCATACCTTACGCCCTCACTAGTTTGAGGTGTCCTGACTAAGGCTGCACCCTGCGAAATGATGTTTAAGACCTCAACTATTGAATCTGCGCCAAGCTTACTCAAACGATCATGCAGTGAAGCACTAGTTTCGTCACGGGCAATATTGATTTCATGAACTAATACAGTGTCACCAGTATCAAGGCCCGCATCCATTTTCATAATACTCACCCCAGTGCTGCTATCACCCTGCTCGATGGCACGCTGGATTGGCGCAGCACCGCGCCACCGCGGCAGAATAGAGGCGTGAATGTTAAAGCACCCATGACGCTGATCACATTCAGCAATATCTAAAATTTCCTGCGGAAGAATCAGGCCATAAGCAACTACTACCATGACATCAAAATCTATCTCCGACAATCGTTGATAAGCA
>CAIMXN010000101.1 GCA_903845455.1 uncultured beta proteobacterium
AACTGCGGCACCAAAGCTGAGTCCAACCCAGGCAGCCAACTTCCAGTCTCTAGCAGCAATCGCAATTAAGGTGGCGCAGGTACCTAAAGCAAAAAGGGCAACCCATACAGCAGCAACCGAAACCCCTGCGAGTTCTTTTCGTACTAAACGAATGGGGCTCACTTTAACCAAGCTATACAAAGGTGGGCCAGCAAAGCCAATTAATAAGAACCACGCAAACAAGGCACTCCATAAGACTGGCCACAATGATATTGCTGGCAAATTCGCTAGGATCAAATTACCTAATAAATCCAACAAGATTTGTTGTACACCAAAGCCAATCAGTGAACCCAGTACTGCTGCCGCCAGCCCAATCGTGACTAAAGTCTTGATTTGTTTTTTTAAGATCAGTGCTTGTGAAGCCCCAAAACATTTCTGCACAGCACACACATCAGCCTGCTTAAGCACATAACGTCTTGCAGATAAAGCAATTGCTACTGCAGCAACCATGGCTGTTAGCAAAGCAATCAAAGAAAGGAAGCGTTCTGCTCTTTCCAGAGTTTTACGCATGAGGGGTTGGGCATTTTCTAAGGTCTCAATGCGTAGTCCACGCAGATGTTCAGACTCAATATCCTTACCGAGCCATTTTTCATAGCCAGCAATCTCGCCATCGGAACCTGCCAATAACAAACGATAGGTCACACGACTGCCCAGCCCAATCAAACCGGTTGCCGAAAGATCTTCCAAAGACATCATGACGCGGGGTGCGAAGTTCATAAAACCAGCGCCGCGGTCTAATTCACGGAGTAATACCGCATCAATTAAAAAACTTTGATTACCCAAAGTTAGCCGATCACCCACCTTGGCCTTTAAGCTGTTGAGCAGCGCAGGATCAACCCAAACCGTTCCCTTGTTAGGGGTCGATACAGTTGGGTGCTTGGTTGGAGTACTTTCCAGACGGTCGACTTGCAACTGGCCACGTAGCGGATATTGGGAACTGACTGCCTTGAGCGAACTTAATTTACTTTGTGAGCCGGCCGTGGCCATACTGGGGAAGACTACAGTTTGTGCAATCTGGAGATTGCGTGCTTGTGCCTCTGCGATCAAGCGCTCTGGTATTGGCCGATCAGCTACGACCAATAGATCGGCTGCCAGGAGTTGGCGCGCATCAAATTGAAAAGCGCGCTGCATCCGATCAGCTAAAAAACTCACACTCGATAAAGCGGCCACCGATAAGGTGAGCGCTACAAAAAGCCAAGCTAACTCACTAGATCGGAGATCTCTTCGCAGACCTCGCAAGAGGTTAGACAATGTTCCTATCAAACCGCCTGAACCTGGCCGCCGTCAACCCGCGTGACGGTGCCGGTAATAAATGAGGCATTTTGACTGCATAAGAATGCGGCAGTATCGCCATATTCCTTTGGATCCCCATAGCGACCCATGGGAATTTGGCGCAAGCTTGCTTGCACCACTGAGTCATAGCTAGTCCCTTCACGCCCTGCGCGCGCTTCGTCCAATTGGCGCAGACGATCAGTTGCAACACGACCTGGCATGATCACATTCACAGTGATACCTTCGGCAGCCACTTCAGTAGACAACGTTTTAGACCAGGCCAATAAGGCTGCACGCAAAGTATTGGAGATCGCCAAGTTCTTAATGGGAGCAATAGCACCTGAGGTCGTACTCGTCACAATCCGTCCCCACTTCCGCTGACGCATACCAGGCAGCACTCGATCGGTAATGCTAATGAGAGAAAGAACCATATCGTTAAAACTTTTTTGCCAGAGTGTAGGATCTTGGCCGGCTGCTGGAGTTGGCGGCGGTCCACCAGTGTTGTTAATCAGAATATCGATGGGACCAAGTTCTTTTTCAACTTGAGAAACCAGGCGATCTATCACTGATAAATCCGAGAGATCCCAAGAGAGCGCTAAGGCAGTACCGCCCACCGCTTCAATCATCTCAACCGACTTTTTCAAGCCCTCTGGATTGCGCCCAGTCACAGCCACTTTCACACCCTCACGCGCCAATGAAACGGCCATCGCTTGACCTAGGCCACGGCTAGATGCCAGCACCAGAGCTACCTTGCCTTTGATTCCTAAATCCATATGATCTCCAACAATTTTGATTGATCTATTTTTATAAAAACCACATCACTTGAGTGTACGACGGGTCATGCTTTTCATGAAATTATTGGCCTATTGGTTTAGGTAATTTACCTGCATATTGATATAAATCTGCCTCGTACTGCTTGAGAATCTCGGCTAGAGCTTCTTGTTGACCAAGCACTAAAGCTCCAGGGCTATTGTCTTGCAGTACGACCCGTTTGGAATAACGATTTGTACCAATGATGGGATTGGTTTTTCCAGAATTGGTGACCGTCAGAAAAAAC
>CAIMXN010000102.1 GCA_903845455.1 uncultured beta proteobacterium
ACTTGATTCAAAATCACAGATTGCGGTCCATCAGCAACACTAGAATCAATTTCAACACCTCGATTCATTGGACCAGGATGCATCACAATAGCATCCGATTTTGCTAGTGCCAAACGCTTTGGCGTTAGACCATACTGCGCAAAGAATGCGGCACCCTCTGGAACTTGACCGGCCTCCATACGCTCCTTCTGAATGCGCAAGGTCATTACCACATCAACACCTTTAAGGCCCTCTTCCATGCTGTGGAAAACTTTGACACCCACCATATCCAAATCACTTGGTAAAAGACTTTCTGGACCAATAGCACGGATATCAGTACAACCTAAAGTACGCAAAGCACAGATGTTGGATTTAGCAACACGGCTATGCACAATATCGCCAACAATCGCGATTTTTAAGCCGTTGAAGTCTTTCTTAAAATGGCGCATCGTATACATATCTAATAATCCCTGGGTGGGATGTTGATAGCTGCCGTCACCTGCATTAATCACATGAACATGTGGTGGTACGTGTTGCGCAATTTCAATCGGGGCTCTGGAAATACTATGACGTACAACAAAAATATCAGCCTGCATCGCCACTAAGTTATCAATTGTATCCAACAAGCTTTCACCCTTAGCAGTTGAAGAAGTCTGGATATCCAAATTAATCACGTCGGCCGATAAGCGCTTGGCCGCGATCTCAAAAGTAGTCCGAGTGCGTGTAGAGTTTTCAAAAAAGAGATTAAAAACACTCTTGCCACGTAGTAATGGCACTTTTTTAACCTCCCTAGCGGGATCAGTCACACTCACAAACTGCTTAGCAGTATCTAAAATATGAACGATCTGCTCTCTAGGCAAGCCTTCAAGAGTCACAAGATGTGTTAAATCTCCTACAGAATTAAATTGATTAAACAATTTAGTGGAATCACTCATCAGATGCGATCCTCAAGTTGAAAGATAAATTTGCCATCGGTATTCTTTTCCAAGACCAGCACTTGATAGTCTGGAGCTTGTACTTGCTCACCTACGAAATCTGCAGCAATAGGTAGCTCACGATTTTGTCGATCAGCGAGCACCATTAGCTCTACTTTTGTCGGTCTACCAAAATCAAATAATTCATTTAAGGCGGCACGTACAGTTCTACCAGTAAGCAAAACATCATCTATCAAAATAAGATGTGCTCCATTAACTTCATAAGGCAGTTGAGTAGGCATCGTTTTAGAAGTCCGAATCGCAGTCATGCCTTTTTCAGCGTAATCATCTCGATGAAAGGCTACATTGATAACGCCGTAGTGAGAAAGGTCCAAATCGCCTGCTAGGCGCTCAGCAATCCATGCTCCGCCCATAGCTAAACCAGCTAATTCAAAAACTTCTCCTGACGCCTTACGCTGGCGCAGGAGCTCTAGTAACTTGAGGTAGGACTGCTCAGCATTCATATCAACTTATCCTAATTCTTTTCATGAAAGTATTGCTCCAAAATCAAAGCAGCAGACTGCGCATCTAAATTGTCCCGCATCTCAGGATTTCCCTCTAAAACAGCCGAGGTATAGCGCTCATCCACCCACTCAACTCGTAGTCCAAAGCGGCCATTTAGTTGGTTTCCAAATCTCTTAGCTTGTACAGTCATTTCATGCTCAGCACCGTCAGGGTGGCATGGCAATCCGACGAGCAGCAAATCAGGCTGCCATTCCTTAATCAAGGACTCAATAGCTTTAAAACGGGCTTCTTTTCCATCTTCAGCAATGGTTTGGATAGGCTGCCCTGCCTGGGTTAGCGTATTGCCCACCGCCACCCCAATTCTGCGGGTCCCATAGTCAAAAGCCATCACTGTGCACTCATCTTTCAAATCAGGCATGACCAGCCTCTCCCGACAAATGTGAGGGATCAAATCCGAGGTGACTCATAGTCCGTTCATAACGCTGACTAGCAGGGGTATTGAAAATAATCTCTGCCATTTCGTCACAACTCAAAGGTACATTGATCCAGCCATTGAGGGCAATCTCCTCCTCAAGCTGCCCAGCACTCCAGCCCGAATACCCTAAGGTCATTTGAAAGTGCTTAGGGCCT